>JAHOYX010000175.1 GCA_019038705.1 Spirochaetales bacterium | reverse complement strand
CTCACGCACCGTGCGGATCGGGGTTGTCGGCAAGTACATTGAGCTGCACGATTCCTACAGGAGCGTGGACGAGGCGCTCTATCACGGTGGCATAGCAAATGACGCGCGTGTTGAACTTGTGAAGATCGATTCCGAGGGACTTGAACCGATCGAGGACGGTGACGAGCTTGCGGAGGCCTTCAGCAACGTTGATGGAATACTTGTCCCGGGCGGATTCGGGAGCAGGGGGATTGAAGGTATGATCCGCGCCGCCCGCTATGCGCGTGAGCACCAGATTCCCTATTTTGGTATCTGCCTGGGAATGCAGGTCATGGTCGTTGAGTACGCGCGCAAAGTACTCGATTATCGGGACGCCAACAGCACGGAGTTCCAACCTGAGACCGGGCACCCTGTGGTCAGCCTTCTGGAGGAGCAGATCGACGTGAAGAACTACGGCGGCACCATGCGGCTCGGATTGAGCGATTCGCACCTGCTTGCCGGAACCCTGATCCGTGAAATCTACGGCAGGCCGGTGATCCAGGAGCGACATCGACACCGATACGAGGTGTCCAATCGATTTCGGCAGCAACTGACCGAAGCCGGCCTCATCGTTGCGGCGGTCACATCGGATCACTCGCTCGTTGAGTCGATTCACTGGCCGGACCACCCGTGGGGCATTGGTGTGCAGTTCCACCCCGAGTTCAAATCAAAACCGACCGATGCCCACCCGCTCTTTGGGAGTTTCATCGCGGCGAGCATCGAGCAGCATGCCTCCACCGGCCGTACCGCCGACGGTGCGACGACGGCAGAGGTGATGGCCGGAGCATGAAACACACGTTGCTCCTGATCGTCACGATTGCTGCAATCCTCGCCTCCTGCAGTCTGGACTATGGACAGTCCCGGCTCTCCTCCGAGATCTCGGAGGAAATTCCCGACACTGTGCTGACAGGGGTGGCGCACACCGTCGTCCGCGACAATGCCGTGCGATTTCGCATCACCGCGGTCCGGGTGGAAGCTTTTTCCGAAGAGAACCGCCAGTACCTCGATCAGGTCGGATTCACCGAATATGACGCCGACGGAGCTATTCGAACCGACGGGACGGCGGACCACGCCGACTTCCAGACCGACACCGAGGACGTGGAACTGACCGGCAACCTCAGATTCTTTTCGGTGCCTGACGAAGCGTGGCTGCAGGCCGAACACTTGTACTGGAGCAGCGAAGAGCGGCAACTGGCCGCTTATCCGGAAGAGTCGGTGGTGTTGGAAAAAAGTGACGGCACCTATATCGTGGGACGTGGTTTCACTGCTGAGATGAGTGAGAGCCTCATCATCTTTTCCGGGGGAGTGAACGGGACCATTGTTGATACGGAATAGCGCGGCGATAGCGGCGGCCATTGTGTCGCTGGCCGTCTCCGTGAATCTTGTCGCTCAGGACAGCCTCACATTCTCCGCTGAGCGCACAGAAGCAGTGTTTGCCGAAGGGCGAGAACGAACGCGGCTCCGCGGAGACGCCCGGGTGGAGACCGAGAGCGTTCTGATCATTGCGCAATCCATCGACATCTTCGGGGACAGTCAGCGATACGTGGAGAGTGCCGGAGGCGTGACCATCTACGATAACGAGAATGATCTCTTTCTCACGTGCAATGAGCTTTTCTACGATCGGGAACTCAAATTCTTCCGTGCCGTCGGAGACGCGTACCTCGAGGACCGCCCGAACGAAGTGGTCGTGAAGGGCGGCCTGATCCAGAACTGGGACGAGGAGGATCTGACCGAGATATCCGTGAATGTTCGAATCTTTGGCGAGGACTACACCGCGCGCGGTCAGTTTGCCCGTTACCGGCGAGCAGCCGAGACCCTTGACCTCTCAGGTGCGCCGGAGGTGTTCTGGAAGGGCGATGAGTACAGCGCTACCCGCATTCGGATTGACATTGCCAACGACGAGATTGAGTTCATCGGCGATGTGCGCGCCGTTGTGCGGCAAGGCGGTGAAGAGGCCGGCGAAGAGACACCCGCCGAGTCCGGCACCCCCGACGGTGCGGAACCGTCTGCGGCGGACCAGGCTGATGAACCCCCGTCGGGCGAAGCCGATGTCCCCCCGCCGAGCGAGGAGGGCGGTAGTGAGTGAGCAACAAGCGAATGATTATGCGCGCCTCTCCGTGTCCGAGCTGACCAAGAATTACGGTCGCAAGGTCGTGGTTCGTGGTGTGAGCTTCTCCATGCACGAAGGGGAGATAGTCGGGTTTCTCGGGCCGAACGGGGCGGGCAAGACAACGGTCTTCTACATGATAGTCGGGTTCATCAGACCCAACGGTGGGCGCATCAGGATGAACGGCAAGGACATCACCAGAAAGCCCATGTACAAACGGGCCCGGGCGGGGATCTCATATCTTCCGCAGGAAGCCAGTGTGTTCCGCAAGCTCACCGTAGAGCAGAATGTGTGGAGCGTGCTGGAGACGCGGCGGGACCTGAACCGGCGGCAGAAACGCGACACTCTCGATCAACTGCTCGAGGAGTTGGGAATCTCGAGCAAGCGAAAACAGCGGGCGTACACCCTCTCCGGGGGAGAGAGGCGCAGGACCGAGATTGCCCGATCGCTTGCGATTCGACCTCGGTTCCTTCTCCTGGACGAGCCGTTCGCGGGGATCGATCCGATAGCCGTCTACGAGATCAAGCAGATCGTTGCAGATCTGAGCGCAAAGGGAATCGGGATCCTCATCACGGACCACAATGTCCGGGACACACTGGAGATCACCAGTCGATCCTACATCATCAAGGACGGTGAGATTGTCGTTGCCGGCAGCCGGGAAGAAGTCATGCAGAACGAGCTGGCGCGGAAGGTTTACCTGGGGGAATCCTTTCAGATCTGAGCCCGGTCGGTTGCGACAGGGAGCGCACTGAGAGTACTGTCAGCGTGAGGGAATTATGGGAGAACCAAGCAACACTCACGATGAGAAGCAAACGCAGCTGAGAGATATCGTGCAACAGCTGAGCGCGGGGTCAGATGTGAAGGCGGTGAAGCGCGACTTTGATCGGTTGATTCGCAATGTGAGTCCGGAAGAGATTGCCGCGCTGGAACAGGGACTCATTGACGAGGGCGTGCCGGTTGAGCAAGTGCAGGAACTGTGTGACATCCACGTGTCGGTGTTTCAGAGCGCGCTCGAGCGGCAGGCTCCGGGAAAGGTGCTTCCGGGCCACCCGGTTCACACGTATCGCGAAGAGAACAAGATCGCGCGTCGCAAGGTGAAGGCGCTTGTCCGAGCGGCGCGTCGGTCTGGCAAGGACAGCCCGGCTTTTGCACGGGCAGTGGACGAGTTACGGCCCCTCGAACTGCACTACCAACGCAAGGAAAACCAGCTGTTCCCGTTTTTGGAGGATGTCGGGTTTACCGGCCCGTCAAAGGTGATGTGGGGCAAGCACGATGAAATTCGTGGAATGCTGAGGGAGATCGACAAGACCACCGACCTGCGCCGGCACACCAGGCAGTTGGCGGGCGCGGTTCGCCGCATGATCTTCATGGAGGAGCGAATTCTCTTCCCGACCGCGCTGCGTAAACTTCCCGCGCCGGCGTGGGCAGAAATGCGAAGAGGGGAGGCCGAGATCGGCTATGCCTGGATCAATCCCGGGAATCTATGGGACGCCAACGTCGTGGCGGCGCAATCCGGGGCCGCAGAATCCGCGTCGGCCCGAACCGAGCCCGAGATTGCCGCCGAAGCTGCCGGGACGATTCCTCTGGAGGTCGGTGAGTTGCTGCCGGAGCAGATCGACATGATGCTCAAGACACTCCCTGTGGACATCACATTTGTCGACGAGAGGAACAAGGTTCGTTACTACTCCGGTGGATCGGACCGAATCTTCCCCCGCAGTCCCGGGGTGATTGGCAGAGATGTCGCGAACTGCCACCCACCCAAGAGCGTGCACGTCGTCGAGCGCATTGTCTCCGGCTTCAGGAAGAGAGAGCGCGACTCAGCCGAGTTCTGGTTCACGCTGGGTGGGAGAGTCATCCATATCCGCTATTTCGCGGTCTACAACAGTGACGGTAACTATAGAGGTACCGTGGAGATGAGCCAGGACGTCACGGGGATCCGAGAGCTTACCGGCGAGAAGAAGCTGCTGGACTGGGACGATTAATCACCAGCCGTCGTACGAAGGGTGTCTTTGATGAGCTCGTTCACTCGCCGAAGGATCTTCTCGTCATTCTTCTGCCAGTAGAGGTAGTCGTCCCAGGCCTGCTCGGTGAAGACGAGTCTCATTCCTCGACCAATTGGTGTTCGGTGACGGCGCCGCGCAGACGTCGATCTATTGGCGAGGGACGGTTTCACACATTTCATTGACACTCCTCGCAGCATGCACCAATAATTGAATAGCGGAGGCATGAGTGCAGTACCAGAAACCCGCATTAGTGCAGGGGCAGCAACTCAAGATGAACCCGCAGCTGTACCAGAGCATCCAGCTCATGGCGCTGCCGCTGCAGGAACTCAAGTTTCGGATCGAGGAAGAACTGCAGGTGAATCCGGCGCTCGAAGTGGTTGAGGATAATTCTACGGTCTCCCTGGAGGATGCTGACCAGCAAACCACCGAGGAGCAGTACGAGTATTTCGAGGACAGCTCGGATCCAGGAATAACCCGGACGGGTTACGACGACGAGGCCAGTGACAACAAACGGCAGTTCATGGAGGGTGCGCTCTCAAAGGCTGAGACCCTCCACGAGCACCTCGAATGGCAACTCAAACTTCAGCCAATCTCGGAGAAGGAGTTTGCGATCGGCGACACCCTCATCCAGAATCTTGATGACAACGGGTTCTACCGGGAACCGCTGGACGTACTCTTTGAAGACGAGGACATGCCGATGGTCCAACGGATGATTGAGATCGTTCGTTCCTTCGAGCCGATTGGGGTCTGCGTCGTGGATTACCGGGAGTCCCTGCTCGTCCAGGCCGGGTTTGATGAATCCCGTCCGGCCGCGGTGGATGCGATCCTGACCGACCACCTTGAACTGCTGGAGCGCGACAAGCATGCCGATATTGCTCGGAAGCTCAAGGTAGAGGTTGAGGACGTCGAGGAGGCTCGCGAGTTCATCCGAACTTTGACGCCGTTCCCGGGCAGGCTCTTTTCCGGCGATCAGGTCACCTATGTCATTCCCGATCTCATGGTAGTTCTTCGCGACAGCCAGTTCGTCATCATCATGAACGAAGAGGAGATCCCGGTTCTCGGGGTCAGTGATAATTTCAACGACATTGGCAAGGATTCCCAGAAGGACGTCAAGAGGTTTGTCCGGGCAAAGGTGAAAGATGCCAGGTGGTTCATCCAGTCGATTCGCCAGCGAAACGCCACGTTACTGAAGGTTGCGCGTGCGATCATCGAGTTCCAGCGAGACTACTTTCTCAAAGGGGCGAAATACCTTGTACCGCTGACCCTCAAGGACATTGCGGCTGAGGTAGGGGTTCACGAAGCAACCGTTTCCCGCATCACCACCAGCAAGTACATGCAGACCGAGTGGGGAATCTACGAGCTCAAGTACTTCTTCACCAACTCAATCTCAGGGGCGGGCTCAACCGGTTCGCGCTTCTCAAAGGAGGGAGTAAAGGAGATCATCAGGGAGATTCTGGAGGACGAAGTCACCGATAGACATCTTTCAGACCAGGGGATTGCCGACCTGCTGGCATCTCGGGGAATCAAACTCGCACGCAGGACCGTTGCCAAGTATCGCAAGGAACTTGACATATATTCTTCATATCGCCGATAGAGAGGAGGCCGAGCGCATGGAGCTTGAGATCAAGGGTGTTCACTTCACCGTGCATGATGATACGCGCGAGCTAATCACCACCAAGCTGGAAAAACTGGAATTCGCAGCTGAGTACATCGTGGATCTGCAGTTCACGCTGACCAGAGAGAACCCGGATTTCCTCGCTGAGGTGAAGCTGCATCTGAGTTGGGGGCACTCATCGGTCATCAAAGTCCGCAGCTATGATCTCCATGAAGGAATCACCACGCTGATTGACAAGCTGGATCACAAGATTCGAAAGGAACGGGACAAGGTTACTGACCACAAGTAGCGATTCCCAGGTGCAGCACTCATGAAGAAGTTCACAGTTCTCGACCTCCTTGGCCTGGATCTCAAAGAACACGATGCGCTGGATCTCACCTGTCTCTGTGGGCGCCCGGGTTTGACGAGAGAGATCACCGTACAGGATCTCAATCGTCCGGGGCTCGCGCTGAGCGGATTCTACGATAAGTTCGGACCCAATCGTATCCAGATCTTCGGACGCGGGGAAACGGCGTACCTGCGTGAGCTGGAGGACCGGGGGAAGACCGACACCATAGACAGTCTCTTCGCCGAATCCGTGCCATGTTGCGTGTTCACTCACAGCCAGATTCCAACCGAACCGTTCCGCGAAAGAGCGGAGGCGACCGGCTGCCCGCTGCTCCAGACCGACCTTGCCACGTCCGACTTCTCTTCTCGCCTCATCCGTGCACTTTCAAACGTGTATGCGCCTCATGAAACCATCCACGGCACTCTCGTTGAGGTATTCGGCATTGGGGTGTTGATCCTCGGCGACAGCGGGGTTGGTAAGAGCGAGGCTGCGCTGGAACTCATTGAACGAGGTCACCGGCTCGTCGCTGACGACGCGGTGGAGATCAGATGTGTTTACGGCAATATTCTCCAGGGCGCGGGCGCGAACAGGGCGCTGGGCCACCACATGGAGATCCGCGGACTCGGGATCATCAACATCACGCACTTGTTCGGTGTCGGCGCAATCCGGGACAACAAGCAGGTTCAGCTTATCGTTGAGCTCGAGTTGTGGGATTCCAACAAGGAGTATGATCGCATCGGCGCCGAGGAACGGACCAGGACAATTCTGGGTGTGCATGTGCCTCACCTGGAGGTTCCCGTGAAACCGGGACGCAATGTGCCTATACTCATTGAGACAGCTGCCATGAATGAACGATTGAAGCAAATGGGATACTTCTCCGCAAAAGAGTTCAACCAGAGTGTGCTCAAGTGGCTGGAGAGTGAACATGCAAGGAATGCCTACTTCCAGAACAAGGATCGCTTTCGTCGGGATTCCCATAGCGACCGAGACCAGGAGCTCTCATGATCCAACGTGAAGTCCGTGTCGCCAATCGTGCCGGTATTCATGCCCGGCCCGCCGCGATGATTGTGCAGACCGCAAGTCGATTTGATTCCCGGATAATGCTCGGGAAGGACTCGGAAGAGATCAACGCAAAATCCATAATGGGCATCATAACTCTTGGGGCGGGGTACGACACGGTGCTCAATCTCACCGTGGAAGGGCCTGACGAGCAGGAGGCGGCGGATGCTGTGGCCACATTGTTCGAGAACCGATTCCAGGAAGAGCTTGGTTAAGGGGTTCAGTGGCGTCTTCCTGCTCCTGGCCGCATCGACGCTCCCTGCCCAGCTCCAGCATCAAGCGATCATACAACCCACCTCCGACTATCTCTCCGTCAGTATGACCGTGGCCGGGGCCGAAGTGGAGGCGTTGTTTGAGACCCTTCACGAGGGCATGAGAGTTCGCGTTGAGTACCGTATCCGCATCAGCTACCCTCGGGATCGGCCGCTTCGGCTGCTCGGGGACCGTCTCCTGCGTGAGTTCCGCCCCAGCGTCGAGGCTCGGTGGGATCCCTTCCTTGCCGCCTACGTCATGGTTGAGGATGACGGAACCACGTTTTCCTACGCCGACGAGGCGACCTTCTATGCCGACCTCTTCTCCCTGGCCAACTACCGAATCCCGTGGTCCGCAATCCGGCGGGAGCCGGGGCTGGTTGTTGAGGCGAGCGCGGAGTACACTCCGATCGTGTTTGTCCCGGGGCTGAGCATTCTCTCACTCTTTGCGGCAAATCGGAGTGATTCTTCGCCGTGGTCTCGGCATATCCTTGACCCGTGGGTGGCTGACCCATGAGCGTTCGGGCCGGTGCGGGCTCCTCCCTCACAGCGTTGATCAGCCTCATCCTGCTCTACGTCCTGCTCATCATCCTGGTTCTTGTATTCGCCGGCCAGGTCCTTGGCGACCTCTCATTCACCCGCAGCAGCGCCGGGGCCGCGGTAATCATCATCGCAATTGTGTTCCCGCTTCTCCTGCTCAGTTTTGTCATCATCAATCTGGTTCGTCTTATCCGCCAACGAGCTGTCGGCAGGCCAGGCGCCCGTTTCAAATCTCGATTGCTCCTCTTCTTCGCCGTGGTTGTGCTGCTCGCGTCGGTTCCCCAGGCCGTACTCTCAGTGAACTTCATCAGGGCCGCCACCGACGCCTGGTTCTCTGCAGAGACCGGCCATGCGATTCGGGGAGCCCAGGACATCACGCTTGCATTCTTTGGGCAGAAGCAGGACGACCTGAAGAGCTTCGTTGATAGTCGATTTCTGAGCGGACTGCTCGAAGGGTTGGAGTCTCAACCGGGTCGGGTGTGGGAGCGCATCAAGGGGGTAAACCCCGAGATCGACTCCATGCAGGTCTTTGATCCCCTGTTCCAGGAGACCCACTTCGCCGGGCCGGAGGAGTTCCGCATACCCTCGTTGCGAGCGGCGGCCTCGCGCGACGGTCAGATAACCCGTGAAAGCGCGGCCGCGGTGAGCTTCCTTCTCGTTCGGACATCGTATGCCCCCCGGGGATTGGATGGCTCCAAATACACGGTGATGTTCAGCATGGGCCTGCCTGCCGGTTTTGACGCGACGGCGGGGCGTCTCGCGGACGCGCTGGAGTTTTTCGTGCAGCTGGAGCTGTTTCAGAGCAACTTCGTCATAGCAATCGCCCTGTTCTATGCCTTCTTCGCGGTACCGTTGATGCTGCTCAGCGTGCTCGTGAGCTTCTTCCTCAGCGAGGAGATCATCCGGCCAATCGTCAGCCTGGAGGAGGCGACACGCCGTATCGCCGAGGGTGACTTCTCCATCCGCATTCTCTCGCGCCGTGGTGATGAGCTCTCCACGCTGGTGGATTCGTTCAACCGGATGGTCAGCGAGCTGGCACGAACTCGAACAAAGATGATTCAGACCGAGAAAATTGCCGCCTGGCAGGAGATCGCGCAGAGGCTTGCGCACGAGATCAAGAACCCGCTGACGCCCATCCGGCTTGCGGCCGAGAGATCGCTTCGCAAGTACGAATCCTCAAGCTCGGACTTTGACAGCGTGTTCCGGAACTCGGTCAAATCGATTGTGGGCGAGGTGGACAACCTCAACGCCCTCCTGACCGAGTTTCGCGAATTCTCGCGTCTTCCCGCGCCGTCGCTGCAACAGGTTGCGCTCCGTCCAATTGTCGAGGAGGTTGCCGCAACGTATGGCCAGCAATCACGGCACACAATCGCGACCGATGGTGTACCTGATCAGTTCACCGTTGACGCAGATCCAGGCCAGCTCAAGCAGTTGCTCGTGAACCTGTGCAAGAATGCCCTTGAGGCGATGCCTGACGGCGGTGAGATCCGCATAGCCGCGGATGTCATCAAGAAGGGGGAAGACACCTTTGGCCGAATTCAGGTTGAGGACAGCGGTCCGGGCATTCCCAGTGAACATCAGGAATCCATCTTCAAGCCGTACGTCACCACCAAGCGGCACGGCACCGGTCTCGGGCTGGCGATCGTTGAGCGCATCGTGTTTGATCATCACGGTCAAATCTGGTTTGAGACGCAGCCGGGAGTTGGAACCACTTTCTATCTGGATCTTCCGTCCGCAGCGGACCAATCTGACGAGGGGCAAGAATGAGCACGGTGCTGGTCATAGATGACGAGAAAGGTATTCGGGAAGTTCTGAAGGACATTCTCGAAGACGAGGGTTACCGGGTGCGCACGGCTGAAGACGGCATAGACGGCCTGGAGCTGATGAAGGACGAACAGATCGATCTGGTCATCCTGGACGTCTGGCTTCCGAACATGGGCGGCATTGATGTGCTGAAGGAGATCAAGTCCCGGAACTCGGATGCGGAGGTGATCATCATTTCCGGCCACGCGAACATAGACCTGGCGGTGAAAGCGGTGAAGCTTGGCGCATTCGACTTCATTGAGAAACCGTTGAGCCTGGACCGCGTGACCACGCTGTGCAAGAACGCACTCGAGCTGGAAGAGCTGAAACGGGAGAACCGTCGGCTCCGGAACCGCACGATCAACGAAGATGAGATGCTCGGCACGGGGCCGGGAATGGTGCAGGTCCGATCTCTCATTGAGCAGAGCGCCAAAAGTGACTCGACGCTCATGATCTTCGGCGAGAACGGAACCGGGAAAGAACTGGTGGCTCGGCAGATTCATTCTCAGAGCTCCCGATCCGGCGGACCGTTTGTGGAGGTCAACTGCGCCGCAATGCCCGACACCCTCATTGAGAGCGAGTTGTTTGGCCACGAGAAAGGTGCGTTCACCGGCGCCGTAAGCCGTCGCAAGGGGAAGTTCGAGATTGCTAATCATGGGACCCTCTTTCTGGATGAGATTGCCGACATGTCTCTGAACGCCCAGGCCAAGGTCCTCCGAGCCATTCAGGAGATGCGTTTTGAGCGGGTCGGTGGCGAAGAACCGATTCACGTGGACGCACGGATCATCGCCGCGACAAACAAGGACATCCAGGCTGAGGTGGCGGCAAAACGATTTCGGGAGGACCTCTACTTCCGGCTCAACGTGATCTGGATCGAGGTGCCGGCACTGCGCGAGCGGCGGGAAGACATCGTGATGATTGCCGAGTACTTCCTCAGGAAGTTCCGGGTGTCGCCGGATCTGCCGCTCAAACGCTTCGATGACGACAGTCGTGCCCTGCTTACGGAGCACGAGTGGCCCGGCAATGTTCGGGAATTGAAAAACTTCATTGAACGGATTAGTATTATGGCGGACGAGGAGGTGATCACCAGGGAGATCGTTGAGTTCTACCTTGGTGAGCGCCGCGACGGGCGGTCCGATCCGGTGCTGGATGCGTTCCAGCACATGGGTCTCACCGAGGCTCGAGATTGCTTTGAGAAGCGATATCTGGAGCAGAAGCTGGCGGAGAATGAGTACAACATATCCCGTACGGCATCCACGCTCGGTGTCTACCCGAGCAGCCTCCACGCCAAGATTCGCAAGCTGGGGATAGAAACCGGACGATGAAGGCTATCACGAAGCGGCAAAGCGAGGTTCTCAGCTACATCAAGACCTTCATACACGACCACAAGTTCCCGCCGACCATGCGCGAAATTTCCCTGGGCTTCTCAATTTCGGTGAAGGGCGCGTACGATCATGTCAAGGCGCTTGAGAAGAAGCAGTTCATCAAACTGGACAACAATCGATGCCGGACCATCGAGGTCCTTGGTGAAGACACAGACACCAATCGTACAGTCGATGTGCCGGTGCTCGGCAATGTTGCCGCAGGGGTGCCGCTCCTCGCCGAAGAGAACCTCGAGGGGACGGTGAGACTGCCGCAGGAATTCGTCCGTCGCGGTCCGCACTTTGCTCTGCACGTGAAGGGTGACAGCATGCATGGCGCCGGCATAATGGATGGTGACGTTGCCATTTTCCGGCAACAGCAGACAGCCGAGAACGGTGACATCGTGGTGGCGATGGTGGATGAAGCCGTCACCCTCAAACGATTCTTCAAAGAGAAGAATCGCGTCAGATTGCAGGCAGAGAATCCCGAGTACCCACCCATCTTCACGCAGAATGTCCGCGTCCTCGGCCGGCTCGCGCACCTCATCCGTCGATATGACTGATAGTCCATCGGTTCTCCTGTTCCTCGGTCCGGAGGAGGGCTTGAAGTCCGACGAGATCGGGGAACTGCGCCGGCGAATCTCCAAAAAGCACGGCGAATCTCCTGATGAACACAAGTTCTACCTCCCGGACGACTCGGTGCCGACGGTCGTGGACATCCTTCGGAACGGTTCTCTCTTCTCGATGCACCGGCTGGTGATCGTGGTTGGTGTGGAGCAGTTGCGTAAGAAGGCCGATCTGGCGCCCCTGGTTGATTATCTTGGATCACCGAACCCGGACTCTACGCTCGTCCTCATGTCTGATTCCGTTCGGGTAGATCCGAAGTTGGAGAAGCTGATTCCCGGAGCCAATCGGAAGGTGTTCTGGGAGCTCTTTGAGAATCAGAAACACTCATGGGTGGTCGGATACTTCCGAAAGCGACTGGTGACCATCACGGCGGAAGCAGTCGAACTGTTCCTTGAGGTCGTTGAGAACAACACGCAGGAGCTTCGCAATGAGGCGGACAAGCTGTGCACCTATGTGGGAGCGGGTGGCTCAGTTGATGTGGACGAGATCGAGACCTTCATTTACCACAGCCGCGAGGAGAGCGTGTTCACGCTGTTCAGGCACATTGCCGCCGCCGCGTTCGAGTCGGCGCTGATGGCGCTGGATAAGCTGATCTCGAGTGGCGACGCGGGTCCCGTTCAGATCGTCGGTGGACTGGTTTTTCAGTTGCGGCGCCTCCTTGCGCTCCGGCTTCTGCTGGATAATGATGTTCCCATTGAGACAGCATTCAATCGATTGAACATCCGGGGAAAGCGGATTCAGGCCGAGTATCGCGCGGGCGCGCAGAAGTTCCAGACGCGCGAGTTGGAGACCGCCATCCATCTGCTCACGGAGTACGATGCCTTGTTCCGGTCCCAGCGACCCGGTATCCACAAGTGCCTGTTGGATCTCATGGTCTATCAACTGCTGTTCCACTCGCAGCGCCTCGTCCGGCCGCTTGGGCTTGCGGCGGATGATCGGCTGATTGCTGATGACGGAGACGACATGGTTCTCGTGCGGTAGCGGAAGAAAACATGGAGGAGTTCTGTATGCCACTAAAGGTCCTGATTGCAGACAAGCTTGATCCCAAAACGGTGGCTGACCTCGAAGCCATAGGTGCCACCGTTCGATTTGAGGCGGATCTCTCGGCTGATGATCTGCCCGGTTCTGTCGCCGATGCCGAGGTGCTCGTGGTTCGATCCACCAAGGTCACCGCTGCCACGATTGATTCAGCGCCGAATCTCGCGTTGATCGTCAGGGCCGGCGCCGGCGTGAACACGATTGATATGGACGAGGCCAGTCGCCGGGGAATTGCCGTAGCGAACTGCCCGGGGAAAAACACCGCCGCAGTCGCTGAGTTGACAATTGGTCTGTTGATCGCGGCGGACCGTAGAATTGCGGCGGCAACGGCAGACCTGGCGGGAGGGCGCTGGCGCAAGAAGGAGTACCAGAAGGCGCATGGGCTTCTCGGCCGGACCCTGGCTGTGATTGGTCTCGGTGCCATCGGGCGGGCCGTCGCCGCCAGGGCTCAGGCGTTCGGGATGAACGTGAACGCCTGGTCCCGCAGCCTCACCGAGGAGCGCGCCGAGGAGCTTGGCCTCGGGTACGCACCAACACCCGAAGCGGCCGTCGCGGGCGCCGACGCGGTGACGGTTCATCTCGCAGCCTCCGGCGAGACGGTCGGATTCTTCGGGCGCGATCTGCTGGAAGCTATGCGTGAGGGCGCCATCTTCATCAACACCTCCCGAGGCGAAATCGTAGACGCAGCCGCACTCCGGTGGGCAATTGAGAACCGAAACCTCCGAGTGGGCCTGGACGTCTATCCGGACGAACCGGGAGGCGGTGAGGCGGACTACACCAACCGTGAATTCGCCTCCACGCTGGCTGCGGCGACGCCGCACATCGGCGCGTCCACCGCTCAGGCCGCCGAGGCAGTCGCTGCGGAGGTTGTTCGGATTGTCAGGGCATACGTTGAGACCGGCAAGCCGCTCAATTGCGTGAACATCCGGGCGCGGAGCGAGAAAGACGTGAGCCTTGTCGTGCGGCACCACAACCACGTCGGCGTGCTCGCCGGGGTGCTCGATGAACTGCGAAACTCCGGAATCAATGTGGAGGAGATGGAAAACACCATCTTCAGCGGAGCGTCCACGGCTTCCTGCACCCTGAAGCTGGACACTGCTCCCGACCAGGCAAGCCTTGAGCGCATCAGCGCCGGCGAGTACATCATTCAGTCAGGGTTGAAGTAGGCCGGCGCGGGGTCTGTCGTCGACGCCAGTTCTAACGTCGGCGCGGCCGGAGGCGTTTGGCCGCGACAGCTTCCTGCGCTACTCGCGCCGATTCCACCGCAGCCTTCACATCATCTGCCTTCTGCAGGCTGATGTGCGTCTCCGCGGCAATGACCGCCGTGTCCGCCTCGGCGAGGGCCGCGAGCGAACCGAAACGTTCCAGAAGCCTGCGGCTCCGAGTGCGGCCGATGCCGGGAATCCCCTGCAGGGTCTCCAGGGTGAAGTCCTTGGTCTGCAGACCGGCGCGGAATGTCGTGGCGAACCGGTGAGCCTCATCACGTACGAACTGAAGGATCCGCAGCGGCTCGGAGCCTTCCGGCAGTCGAATTGGATCCGACTTCCCCGGGAGGAAGATCTCTTCGTCGCGCTTCGCCAGCCCCAGGACCGGCGTCTGGACATCGAGGGCACGGAGGACCGAGAGAGCAGAGCTGAGTTGACCCTTCCCGCCGTCAATCAGGATGAGATCGGGGAGTGGCTTGTTCTCGTTCACCAACCGGGTGTATCGCCGGGCGACCACCTCTCGGACGGCTGCGAAGTCATCCACCTTCCCGCCGAGCGTCTTGACGTGGAATCTGCGATATCTCGCCTTGTCGGGGCGGCCGTCGGCAAACGACACCATTGATGCCACCGGGTGCTTGCCGGAGATCTGCGCGATGTCAAAACCTTCAATTCGGCGCGGGAGCGTGGGAAGCCCGAGGATGCTCTGCAGTTCTTCGAGTGTCGCGGTGTTTCCGTCGTCGCGGACGCGCTTCTGGTAGTCCTGCCGCGCATTTTCGGCCGCCAGTCTGACAACCGACGCATCACGGCTCGAGGCAGGCGCCGTCACGGACACGGATCGATCCAACTCAGACGAGAAGAAGGTCTCCAGCGACGGGGCAATTGTCTCCACCACACTCTCAGCGGTGCCGATGATCAGCTTCTCCGGAACTACTCGGGTCTGGCTGTAGTACTGGATAAGGAACTGGGGCACGAACTCGTCCTCGCCGGCAATCACCTCGCTGTGGTAGTTCTCCGAGCCGACCAGCTTGCCGGAACGCATGTGGAAGAGGGTGAGGGAGACAGCTTCGTTTCGAACGAAGAAGCCGAGGTAGTCTCGATTATCCGACTCAAAATCAACAACCTGCTGTTCTTCGTTGATGTTTCGGATCGCCGCGATGGTGTCCCGGATGGAGGCTGCCTGTTCGAATTTGAGCTCGGTGACCGCGGCCTTCATCTTCTTTTCCTGATCCGCTATCAGGTTATCGACTTCGCCGTTCAGCAGTTTCTCAATGCCGCGTACTCGTCGCGAGTACTCCTTCTGGTCGGTCTCTCCGGCGCACACGGCCGCGCACCGACCAATGTGGTAGTAGAGGCAGGGATGATCCCGTTTCCTGATCGGTCCACGGCACTTCCGCAGCGGGAAGAGGCGCTCAATCAGTTCCAGATACCGGTCAAGCTGGTAAACGCTTGCGTACGGCCCGAAGTACTTGCTCCCGTCCTGAACAATGTTTCGCGTCCGGAATATGCGGGGGTACTTCTCGTTCGTGATCCTGATTGCGGGATAGCTCTTGCCGTCCTTGAGGTTGATGTTGTATCGCGGATTCCACTCCTTGATGAGGTTGTTCTCGAGTAGAAGCGCCTCGTACTCATTCCGGCACACCATGTGCTCAACGCTCGCGACCTTGGACATGAGTATTGACGTTTTTGCATTTCGGTCTCTGTTGAAGTAGGATCGAACACGATTGCGGAGGTTCTTCGCCTTCCCGACGTAGAGGATCTCACTGTCGGCGTTGCGCATGAGATAAACCCCGGGTTTCGTCGGGAGATTCTTCACTGCATCGCGGGGGTGGGGACGGGCTGAACCGTGCTCGGAGGCTGATGGATTCTCCATAGATGCCGATACTAAAGTACACAAGGACGATGAGCAAAAGAACCACCACCTTCCTTGCCATTCTGATCTCTTTCCTCGCTCTGGAGGGCGTGTGCGCCCGCGAGCAGACGATTGTGCTCGGTGCCGATGATGGCTGGGAATCAACCACACTCCTCGAACGACTCGTCCGAGTCAGCGGCAGGTACGGCGGTGACGATCTGCAGATCATGCCGTACCGCAATGAGATCGATTCGGACACGGAGCTACTCCTGCACTTTGACTCGCTGCCGCTGGTTGATGCGGCCGGTTTGTTCGCCGTGTCGGCTACATCCCCCGAACTGAGTTTCACCACGAGTCGTGCGGGAACCGCGAGTCTGCTCGTGGACGATCAAGCCGACGTTGTGGAATTGACCCCCGTCAGTTCAGAGCTCTTTGAGTCCGGAGTCGAATGGGGAAGTTTCACCCTGGAATTCTGGCTCTACCCGGTCGCCCTCACGCAGGGGGAACGGATCGTGGAGTGGGACGGCCGTGAGGACGGGCACCTGGACTTTCGCGCTCAGGAGTTACTGGTAGAGATCCATAACCGCCGTTTGCGGTTCTCGCTCGTCAATTTCTTCGTGCCGCCGGACGGTTCGGCATACACAGTGACCCTGGAGGGAGACTCGGGGCTGATCCCCCGCCGGTGGTCGCATCACACGCTCCGATTCAGTGCCGAGACGGCACGGTTGGAGTACCTCGTTGATGGCCGCACCGTGGCGGTGACGCATATCTCCGAGTCGGGGAGAGAGGACGGGAGTGTCTTCTTCCCGCGGACGTCGGTCTATCCGTCCGAATCGATCCGCCTTGTCTCGTCGTTCACCGGGGCTATTGATGAGTTTCGGTTGCTCCGTCGATTTGGTCCGGATCCGGATATCCCCCAGTTTCATCCGGCAGGTGGTGTTTACGAGTCGGGAGTGATAGACCTGGGATCGCCGGGTGCCACGCTTACCGGAGTCTTTGCGATTACGCAAACCCCGGCAATGACGGATGTGTTCCTTTACTATCGAATAGGCAACACCCGAACAGGTGCCACCAGCGTCGATGGCGGCTGGATGCCGGTTGGCCTCGACGAGGCGTTCCCCGCGTGCGCCGGCCGGTTCGTGCAGCTCCGAGCCGAACTTCTCCCGGACCTCCGGACCGTTGAATCGCCGGTTCTGTCCGAGATCCGCCTCACCTACGTTCCCGATCCTCCGCCGCAGCCGCCGGTGGGGCTGGACGCCGTTCCGCACGACGGCTGGGTTGAGCTGAGTTGGGCCCCGGTCCTCCAGGAGGATATCCAGGGGTATCTGGTGTACTATGGTGTGCAGCCCGGCCGGTACTTCGGCTCGGGCGGGGATCTCGGTCCCTCACCAATCGATGTTGGACAGGCAACCGCGATCACGCTTTACGGGCTCGATAATGGAACCCTCTACTACTTCGCGGTCAGCGCGTACGACGCAGCGGGTGTTCACAGCGCAACAGAACTCTCGGCGGAAGTGGCCGCCCGTCCCGCAAGGGTCTATCGATGATCAGTGAACAGGTTCAGGAACTCCTGGTCCGTGCCCGGAACGCGTTCCGAATCCAGGACTATGAAACAGCCCGCAAGCTGGTCCAGCAGATGCTGGACGAGTACCCGGACTCCGTCACGGCAACGATCCTCATTGGCATCATCGCCGGCAGAACGGGGAAACCGGCCGAAGCGATCAAATCGTTCAAGCGGGCCCTGGAGCTGGATCCGAAGAGCGCAGAGGCATACAACAATCTGGCTGTGATTCTCCGACAGCAGGCGCGGTTGAACCAGGCGCTTGCAGCGGTCCGACATGCTGAGAAACTCGATCCAAATCGACCCGATATCCACTACAACAGAGGCAACATTCTCAAGGATCTTGGACACGCTGATCATGCCATCGCCGCCTATCTCCGGGCTCTGGAAGCTGACAGCCGATTTGTCCTGGCATACAACAACATGGGCACGCTCTACCAGGCGGACGGCGATGTGAACCGTGCAATCGAGACTTTCAACGTCGGGTTGTCAATCGATCCCAACCATCCCACGCTCCGATACAATCTCGGACTGGCATTTGAGGCCAAGGGCAAGCTGGAGGAAGCTGAGGAATCGTACCAACGATCTCTCAAGTCCCGGCCGGGATGGGGAGAGGCGCTGAATAATCTCGGGATCGTCTTCCAGAAACAGGAACGCTTTGACGAAGCGGAGCAGACGTTTCGTGATGTCCTGGCGGTCTCAGGAAGCAATCCCCGGGCAAACAACAACCTCGCGACAAATTACGCGCTTCAGGGGAAGACCCGCGAAGCGATGCAGTATTACCGGCAGGCACTCGAGAACGACCCTTCGTACTCCAAGGCCGCGGGCAATCTTGGTCAACTCCTGGACACCCAGTCGGATGTGGGTGATGTAATCGAAGAGTTGCAGCAGCTTGCGGAGCTGGACACCGAGAACCTGGATCTGCAACTCCGATTGGGACGTTCCCTGGTCCGGGCCGGCCGCGCGGAGGCTGCCGAGAAGGTGCTGCTCCGCATCCTCGCTCTGGACGACCGCCACCTGGAAGCCACCCGGCTGCTCGCCGACGCGTATTTCCGATCCGGACAGGATGCCAGGGCGGACGAGTGCTACACAAGAATCGCGGAGATCAGTGCCGAGTACGCGGAGCACATCCTTGACCGTGCAGAGGTGTACCGCCTGCGGCAGCAAACCGTTGCCGGTCTTGCCGAGATAGACAAGTACCTGGATCGGAAGCCTGGCGATCTCGAAGCGTTGTTGTTGAAAGCGCAACTCCAGGTGGACCAGGGTCGTGAAAACGACGCCATTCAAATGCTGGAAGAGCTGCGGAATATCTACCCGGGCGACGGAAGGATCCTTGCCGCGATTGCCGGGGCACATCAGCACGGCGGCGAGCGGGAAGAGGCAATCCGCGCCGTTGACGAGTTGATCAATCTGCAGGGTTCCCGGGCGAATCCCGAGGACATCGCGGCTCTCAACGAGAGCCTGGAGCTCTACGAGCAAGCGGTGGATGCGTTTGCCGAGGAGCACCAGACCGCGTGGGAGCGAAACCTCGCGCGATTGGGGGAGCTTAGCGGTCCGGAGAAGGAAGAAGGGGAACCAGATCTCGCCGTCGAAGAGGTCCAAAGCCTTGATGAAGACTCCATACCGCTCCTGAGTTTCGGTGGTGAGGAACTACTGGAACCCGACGAATGGGATGTGAAGGTTGACGAGGTGGAGACCGAGGAGGAGGACTTCCTCGGCATTGAGCCGCCCGCACCTCTTGCGCCGTCATTGACCACCCTCCCCGATGCGCAGCATCTCCGAGGCGGGGGAGCACCGACGGCAGGAGGCCTTGCTCCGATGATGGGCGAGGCGTCGGCTCCTCCGGCCCCGGCTCCGCCTCCGCCTCCGCCTCCGCCTCCGCCGGTGGCGGCCGAGGTCCCCGCGGCCCAGCCGCAGCCGCCCCCCCCGACATCGGCCGAAGCACGCCCTCCAGAACCTCCGTTTCCACCCTATCCCTCGTATCCGCCGTATCCTTCCTATCCGCCGCCGGTTCCGCCGCCGGCTTCGGCTCCCGAATCCGAGCCGCCGCCGGCAGCCGAGGAGTTTGAAGCGCCCATTGAGGAATTGTTAGAGGACGGGACCGACGATGAGCTCCTGGCGGATGAGTTGCTGGTGCCTGAGGACGACCTGTCCCTGGAACCGGAGCTGGGACCAGAATCGGAACCGGAACCAGAGCCGGAAGAGGAGCTTCCAGATCTGGAAGAGCCGGAGATGGAGCTTGAGCCCGAGCCGGAGATGGACGAGGCAATGCTTGACCAATTCCTGGGCGACGAATCTGAGCCGCCGGCCGTTGAGGCGGAATCGCCGGCCACGTCCCAGAGCATGCCCGCCACCCCTGCGCCTCCAACTCCCGCGCCCGCACGGAAGGAATCTGGCGATGGCGAGGCTGGATTGCTGGACTACCTCTCCAACCTGACACAATCGCTGCCCGAACAGAAACGTTCCGAGTTCCTGAACAGTGAGGCCCGACTCAAACTGGAGTACCTCAAATCCCGCCTGCGCGGGGAGCCCGGGCTGAAACGCGACGTTGAACGATTCGCACCATCCGCTCCTCCGCCGGCCGAAATGCCGTTGACACCGAAGCGCCTAACGGACACGCTGACATATATCAGCACGATGTCCGGGTTCCATCCTGACGCCGGGATCGGGACTGCGCTGAGAAGTCGGGTCGCAGTGGTTCTGGACCGCATCCGGCAACTGAAGGAAGGGTCGTTGTGACGTCAGAAGAACGAATAGTCAAGTTACAGCGGCACATTGCATCGATGCCGGCCCTGCCGGTGACGGTGACGAAAGTGATCGAGATCGCCAACAACCCGGCAACCTCGCCGGTGGATCTGAACAAAGTGATCAGCCTGGATCCGGTCCTGATGGGCCGCGTATTGAAGCTCATCAACTCTGCCTACTATGGCGTCAGTGGAAAGGTGAACTCACTCGTTCGGGCAATCATCATGCTCGGGATCAATACCGTGAAGAACCTGGCGTTGAGTTCCTCGGTCATCGCCAGCCTTGGCAAGAAGGCCAACTTCCATGCGCTTGATCCGCAGGCATTCTGGCGGCACTCGCTCGGTGTCGGCGTCACGGCAAAGTTCATCGCCAAGAAGCGTTCAATCGATTCATCCAAGCTGGAGGAGTACTTCATCGCCGGGCTCCTTCATGGCATCGGCAAGATCCCAATGAACAATGTGATGTCCGAGGACTACGTGGAAGCCGTCAGCCTTGCCGACAGACAGAGGATGCCGCTCCACCAGGCAGAGCGTCGGGTCTTTGGCTTCGATCACACCTTTGTAGGATCGCTCATCGGCGAAGCGTGGAAGCTCGGGAACTCCATTCAGGACACCCTCAAGTATCAGAGCAGGCCGTCTGAGTATCAGGGCCAGTACGCGGATATCGTCAACACCGTCCATGTAGCGATATATTCCGTGACAGTCGCGGAGATCGGCTTCTCCGGGGACCGATATCCGGAACGCGTGAACGATCATGCACTGAGCGTGCTCGGTATTGACGAAGCGTATCTGGACGAGATTGAAGACGGGGTGGAGGAGGAGATCCAGAAAGCCGAAGTATTCCTCCGCCTGTAGGAGCGCTCATGAAACTGACGCTGTGGGGTGTCCGTGGGTCAATCCCGGTACCCGGCCCGGAAACGGTTAGATACGGTGGAAACACGGCATGTCTGGAAGTCCGATACGGACCCGAGAACAAGCTGCTGATCGTTGATGCCGGGTCCGGCATCAAGCCCCTTGGCGACAAGATCGTCCGCGAAGAACTGAAGAACGGACCCATCAAAGCCAAGCTCTTTCTCAGTCACACCCACTGGGACCACATCATCGGCTTCCCGTTCTTCACGCCCATTTTCATCCCCGGCACCGAGCTCGAACTCTACAGCCCCATCAACTACGAGGAGCGCAGCGTCGAGGAGATCATCGGCATCCAGCTGAGCTATCAGTACTTCCCGGTGCGCCAGAGCGAACTCGCCGCAAAGATCTCCTACCAGAGCCTCAAGGAGGACACGCTGGACCTTGGGGACGGCATGGTCATCAAGACCAAGTTCCTGAACCACCCGGTCTCAACGCTCGGATATCGATTTGAATACGACGGCAAAGCGATCTGCACCCTGTATGATCATGAGCCATTCCGCAACATGTTCCCGTCGGACCCCGAGGATCCCGACTACGACGCCGCCGTTGCCGCGGAGGGAGAAGCCGTCGCCGAAGAAGAGAACGCCCGCATCCGCGCGTTCCTCAGTGACGCCGACGTGGTTGTGCACGACACCCAGTACACGCTCGAGGAATACACCAACAAGTTCACCGGCTGGGGCCACACATCCTACGAGTACGCCATCAAGTCAGCCCACCGCAGTCGGGTGAAGCAGCTTCTCTTTTTCCATCACGATCCGCTCCGCACCGACGACCAGCTGGACGAACTCCTCGCAGGTTACCGGGCCAAGATAGCCGGCCAGACATCCATGCAGATTGACCTCGCGCGCGAGGGCACGACCGTGGAAGTGTGAAGTGAGGCGAACACGGACTTGGCGGACTCCAGTTCTAACCGTGGTTCTGCTTCTCTACTGTACCCTCAATGTGTCTTCCGAAACTTCAAATGAAATTCAGCTTCGCGAGATCAACTACCAGATCGAGCAGACACGCCAGCGTCGAAACACCGGGATTGGGTTGATTGCGGCGGCCGTTCTCCCTGCCATCCTGGGACTCGGCAATCTCTATGTGTCTATTACCGAACCGGGGCGAGCGGGGCCGGTCTCTGCGACCGTCGGCCTAATCTCGGCCTCTGGTGCTCTCACTGGCGTGGGCGGATACCTGCTCTCTAAGGCCCTTCCTATGCTTCGCCAACAGAACTCAGAACGCGACGCACTACTCCATAAGACGAATGCCACATCGGAAGAGGCCGGATACGCCCCCAGCGACCATGCTGCCGCAGGATCCGGTGGTCGTGACATAGTGGCAGAGATCGTACGACTAGTCATCGAAGATTTGGATGCAGCAATGTCGGCTCCTCCCAAAAAGCGCGCGATCGTCCTCGGGATTGTCGATGATAGGAACCAAGTGACTCGTGCTACAATCGCCATAGCAGACGAGATCTGCGCGGCGATCGTGAATGACTCGCGGACCCTACTCTTGCTTGAACGAGACGCTTTGGATGACGCAGTCCGAGAAACAGAGTACGAGAGCTTCCTCCTTGCGGAGGAACCTGAGAAGTACGGCCGACTTGCGGAGTTCGCCCCGGCGGATGTGATCATCGTTGGACGGATCGTGTCGGATCAACGAGGACTCCAGCTGTTTGTCCGGGCATTCTCATCGACTGACGGTGTGGTGATTGCTGCCGGCATGTACAATATTCCAGAACCCGAATGATCGAGACCAGAAGCCAACGCACTTCCAAGACCCGATAGAAGACGAGGGACGGTTCCGCATAACATTCTCCATCGAGCAGTCGCGGCTGACGCCACGCTGCACATG
>JAHOYX010000143.1 GCA_019038705.1 Spirochaetales bacterium | reverse complement strand
GTGTATATCCCAAACAGGAGGATGACCGGGGTCAACAGCGCAGGTAGGGCTCTCAGCGTACTGCTCAAGAAATGCCTGAATGTGACCTTTGACCCTATCGGATAGCCGCGCTTCTTGGAAATGAAATACACATAGATTCCAATCACGATGCAAAGAATGATCGCGGGCACCATACCGCCCATGAACAGCTTGCCCACCGACGCGTTGGAAATTGTGGCGTAGATGACAAACGGGATGGAAGGGGGAAAGATGGGGCCGATCACTGAGGTCGAGGCTGTGATTGCACAGGAGAAAGGCATGTCATAGCCTTCCTTCTTCATCTGTGAAATCTCCAGCGTGCCGAGGCCTGACGCATCGGCCACCGCGCTTCCGGTCATGCCGGCAAATATCAGTGATGCCACTATGTTGACATAGCCCGTGGCGCCGGGTTTGCGTCCGATGACCGATCTGGCAAAGTCAAAGATCTTGTCCGTCACCTCGCTGGAGTTCATCACATTGGCCGTGAATATGAACAACGGAATGGCGATGAGAACGAATGAGTTGGTCAATCCAAACGATATGGTGTTGACCAGCGAGCCGATGCTGATCCCTTTCGCAATATAGTACGCAATGGAACCAACCAGCATGCCCAAACCAACGGGCATGCGGATTACGAAGGCAAGGATCAGAAAGAAGAACGGGATCAACAGGTACCAGCTCATATCGATGTATCTCTCTGTTCGATGTTGTAGGACTGAACGTACGTCTTGTCCCTGAGTGCTTTGATGTCCAGGACCAGGCGGTATGCCGACCGAAGTACAGAGGAAATCAGCAGAAGCGGGAATGACAGGAAGATCAACCGACGCGGTATTCTCATGATCGATGTCACGGCGCGAAGTTTCCAAAGATAGGTGATGGTTCCGGGCAACGCAGCCATGAAGAATATGATTACAATCACATACGCAATGATTCGCAGAATGGCCTGCCCCTTGGCATTAAGACTGGTGTACAACAAATCAAAAACGACATGATCTTCCGTGCGGTATGCGGCGCAGGCCCCTAGCAGGCCCACGATCACGAATGCGTTGATGGACAGTTCAAATGTCCAGTTCAAAGGGTTCCGCAAAACATAACGGAAAAAGACGTTCAGCAGGAAAGTGAGAAACAAGAGGACAAACACGGCGATGGGCAGGTGGACTTCAATGAAATCTGCGAACCAGCCAGCGGCCTTCTTCAATCGCCTCACAGGCAGCGTCCCCCAATCTATAGGATTGCCCAAATCGCAAGCAGGCGCTGCTTGGCAGCGCCTGCTTGTCTCGCGGCTGTAGTATAGCTAGTTTTGCTTTACTTCAGGGCCTGCACGCGCTCGTACAGATCCAAATCCCATTCGTCCGTGAGGCCATTCTCAACATAGTAGTTGTAGGACGCCTCCTGGAACGCATCGACGTCCGGATAGGTGATGATCGTTCCGTAGTCGATGAAGAAGTCCAGAAGATCTTCTTCCTGCTTGTACGTCGCCGCGCTGCCCTGCGCCCCGGCGTACACTGCCGCTTCCCTCATCCACTGCTTCTGCTCGTCATTCATCGCATCCCAGACGCTGTTCGTTACACACAGCAGTTTCACGTCAATGATGTGCTTTGTCAGGGAAATCTGTTTGGTGACCTCGTAGAACTTCATGGCATAGGTGCCGGGGAGTGGATTGTCCTGCGCCTCAATTGTACCCGTCTGCAAGGCCGTATAGACCTCGGAATATGCAATGGGAGTAATATTTCCGCCAAGGGATCTGCCTGCGTCAATCCAGGCCGGAGCATTGGGCATGCGAAGAATCATTCCTTCCATGTCAGCCGGTGTCATGATCGGGGTTTCCCACTTGGTATTGATAGTCCGGGATCCCTGTGTCATCGCTGCAAGGGGAGTATACCCTGTGGCTTCTGATACCATGTCGTAGAAGTCCAGAGCGACCTGCGAATCCAGAGCAAAGACTTTCTCCATGTGCTCATAGCTCGTAAAGATATACGGAGCCGCAAACATGTTGGCTGCCGGGAGATACGGACCCATGTCCTGGAAAGCCAGAGTCGAGAGATCCAGATCGCCGCTCATCATCGCGGAGACCTCACCTTCCTGAGTGAACAGCGTCCCGCTGAAGTAGTTCTGTGTTGTAATCTGTCCGCCAGAGAGTTCTGCGATCTTTTCGCCGAACGCGACCTGTGTGATGCCCTGCGGATGCTCTTCAGGCTCAAGCTGGTTGTACGTCAGCACAAAGCTTTCGGACTCTTCGACCTCGCTGGTCGCCACTGCAAATGCCACGATGGCAACCATGAGTACCATTGCCAATACGACTTTCTTCATCCTCTTGCCTCCTTGGATATTTCATCAATAGAGCCCTGCTCTATAGAGCACCGCTCCATTCACTGATGCCACTTTCCGTACAACAAGGGCGTATGCCCGAGAAGATCTGACAGATCCTTGTCCGTCAGACAGATTATAATTTGAGAATACCATGAATATGAACAATGTCAAGTCTTTTCCGAGATGACTCGGCCCCGATATTCGATCCAACGCTACCGGCCCATCCACCCGCCGTCCACCGCCAGGGTGAAGCCGTTCACATAGTCCGCAGCCGCACTGGACAGGAACACCGCGGCGCCGGCCAGGTCTTCCGGTTCTCCCCAGCGTCCGGCAGGGATTCTTCCCAGGATCTCGTGAGAGCGCTTCTCGTCTTTCCGGAGCGCCTCGGTGTTGTCGGTCACCATATAACCCGGAGCAATGCCGTTCACATTGATGCCGTGCTTCGCCCACTCATTGGAGAGCAGTCGTGTCAGCCCCAGAACGCCGTGCTTGCTGGCCGTATAGGAGGGCACGCGTATTCCGCCCTGATAGGACAGGAGAGAAGCGACATTCACGATCTTCCCGCCGCTTTGCTGCTCTACAAAGCGACGGGCAACAGCCTGGGACAGGAAGAACAGACTCTTCAGATTGACATCCATGACGGCGTCCCAGTCAGCCTCGGAGAAATCCAGCGATTCGTTCCGCCGGATAATGCCCGCATTGTTCACCAGAATGTCCACTCGTCCGAACCGGCTGACCGTATCCGCCACGATCCCCGGTATCGGCCCGGTGCTCCCCAGGTCCGCCGGCCGATCAAGCCAGCCACGACCCACCGCTTCGATTCTTCTCCCGGTGTCCGGCGCTCCCTTCGTGCTCACTCCGGCAACATCCGCCCCGGCTTCGGCCAGGGCCACGGCGATCGCCTGCCCCAGTCCCCGGGATGCCCCGGTGACGATGGCGACCTTTCCCTCCAGCTTGAACTGATCGAGGATCATCACGACCTCCTAGCTGAGAACGCTCATAGGCACATGGTCCATGTCATCGAAAGTCTTGTTCTCGCCGCACATCCCCCAGATGAATGTGTAGTCGCTCGTACCCACCCCGGAATGGATGGACCAGCTCGGGGAAATGACGGCCTGCTCGTTGGCCAACAAAATGTGCCGTGTCTCGGAGGGTTGCCCCATGAAGTGGAACACCCGGGTTTCTTCGGCCATACCGAAGTAGAAATACACTTCCATCCGCCGTTCGTGGGTGTGACAGGGCATGGTATTCCACACGCTGCCGGGTTCCAGGATGGTCATGCCCATCACCAGCTGACAGCTGTCGCAGACCGCCGGATGGACGACCTGATAGATGGTCCTCTGGTTCAGGTTCTCCGGGGACCCGAGCTTGACCTGTTTCGCATCCTTCAGGGTAACGCGTTTTGTCGGATAGGCCTGGTGGGCCGGAGTGCTGTTGCAGTAGAAACGCGCCGGCGAATCGGCATCCGCGGACGCGAAAACGACATCCTCCACACCCGCCCCAATGTACATGCCGTCCCGGGGTCCCAGCTCATGCTTCTCGCCGTCAAGGGTGATCGTTCCAGCCTGTCCCACATTGATGATGCCCATCTCCCGGCGTTCCAGAAAATAGTCCGTTCCCAGTTCCTTGCCAGCCTCCAGCCGGACCGGAGAGCCGGCGGGCATGATGCCTCCGGCAATGATACGGTCCTGATGAGAGTAGGTGAATTTCACTTCTCCGGGGGCAAAGACCGTTTCGATCAGATAGTGCCGCCGAAGTTCCGCCGTGTCGTACAGGCGGCTGTCCTCGGGATCGTTTGCGTAACGTACGTCAAAAGTCATTCTTGCCTCCTTCAGCTTCGCTCTTTCCCCTACGCTTCGAAAACTACCTTGATGGTGTCACCCTTCTTCTTCGCATCCATGGCCTGCAAGGCATCGTCCAAACCGAACCTGTGCGTGATCAGCGGTGCAAAGTCAATGACTCCGGAAGCCATGATGCGCAGCGCACCGACAAAATGCCGAGTTACCTGAGCAACATCCCCGAACGCTGTAACACCCCTGCGCAACATCTGTACGGGACTGAATTCCGCGCTCGGATAGAGTCCAAACAGCGACACTCGGCCCCGCGCGGCCACTATCTCGAAGGCAAGTCCGGTGGCTTTGGGCGAACTCGCCGTCTCCACCACAATATCCACTCCGGCGCCACCGGTGAGCCGCCCTATGGCCTCAACCGCATCTTCCTTATCAACGGCAATTGAATGGTCGGCGCCCAGTTTCTCCGCGAGCGCGAACCGTTTGGCATCTTTATCCAGTCCCACCATGATCACCTTGGCCAGGCCGGAAGCTTTGAGGGCCAGCAGGTGCATGGCGCCAATTGAGCCAGGGCCAATAATGGCGGCGGTCTCACCTATCATGGGCTTCACCTGTTCCAGGGTGCGAACCACCAGACCAAACGGCTCCGTCATCGACGCGACGCCGTATGACACGCTGTCGGCAATTCGATGCGCCTGCAGTGATGGAATGGCGATATACTCGGCAAACGTTCCGTCGCACGTGATGCCTATGTGGTCCCAGGCGGCGCACATGTTCTGATTTCCAATCAGACACTGGTGGCAGCGGCCGCAGCCGGCAATGGGCTCCAGCGCAACACGCTCACCAACCCGCTCGGAAGAGATGCCGGGTCCTGCCTCGACAATCTCTCCCGCTGCCTCGTGACCCAGCACCATGGGTATGGGCACGGGTTTCCGGCCGATGTATTTATTCTCTATGATTGTTGCATCCGTGTAGCAGATACCGCTTGCGTGGATCTTCACCAGGACATCTCCCGGGCCGACCACAGGGGTCGGGATGTCGGTCACTTCAAGCGACCCGGCCTCCGCGCTCGCCTTGATAATTGCCTTCACTGATTGTCTCCTTCTGTACTACGAGCTGATCGACACCGAGCGATGAGTCTTACCGGACTCGACCACGGCCATTGTCACCTTGAGTGACTGAAGGGCATCGCGTCCGGTTGTCCGCGGCGTCTCGTTGCCCAGCACAACGTTGCAGAAGTGCCGGATCTGTGCCGGATACGGACTTGCGCTCTTGAGATCAAGGTGCTCAATCTCCAGCGGGTGCTGCCAGCCGCGGGGGCCGCCCTCCGGGTAGGAGACCTTCAGCATCTCGGGGAACGCCAGCGAGCCTTTGTCGCCGAAGAAATGATAGATGTTGCCGCCGCCCGGAAAGAAGTGATCAAATTCACCCATGGTTGCTTCATACGCCCAGATGGACGGGGCCGTGTCGGTCAGCAGAATGTTGGCGATCGCCCCGTCCTTGAGCCGAAGCGTGAGTCCGATTGTGTCCTCCACTTCGAACCCGCGCGCGGCATTGCTGACCTCGGCGTAGACCGATGCGATCTCGCCGTACAGGTAGCGAAGGTTGTCGATTTCATGGATGAGGTTGATGAGAATCGGGCCGCCGCCCGGCTCTTTCCGCCATGGGCCCTGGACGAAGTACTCCGCCGGCTTGTACATGCCCCAGATCATCGAGATTCCGACGATCCGGCCAAGCTCTTCGCGCTCGAGGATTCCCCTCATGGCGGTCATGAGCGGATTGAATCGCCGGTGGTGACCTATCGCCAACTGAACGTTGTTTCTCTCGGTGCTCCTGATCAACACCTCGGCTTCCGCGACGGTTGGGGCGATGGGCTTGTCCATGAATACGTGCAACCCGTGGTCGGCGCAGTAGGAACCAACGGTCGCGTGGCCGTCATTGGGCACCGCGATGATCACACCGTCCAGCTTTTCTTTGTCGATCATCTCGCGGTAGTCGCTGTAGTAGGCAACCCCGTATGATTCAGCCACTTCCTTCTTTGACGGATCCATATCACAGATGGCCGCGTATTCGCACAGTTCCTCTGTGGAGAGCGAACGCGCATGGACCAGCCCAATCATTCCGGCACCGATTGATGCCAACCGTGCTTTCGCACTCATCTCATTCGCTCCTTTGCGCGGCTACCGGATATGGCCGAACAGTCGTGGCAACCGCAGAGTCACGGGCTCCACGCAGGTAGTGATCAATTGCGCCTCAGAGATCAGGAGGGGTAGCACACCGTGTAGATGTGCTTGCCGCCGTTATCTACCCCGCGCAATAGCGCGTCGATCTCTTCCTTGTCACGCTGCGTCATGTATTTCGCCTCCGGCAGTTTCCCGGGCGGGAACCTCTCCAGAATGTCGTCGTGCAGTTTGACCACGTAGTCCATGTATGTCTCAATTGCTCCGGTGGCCTTCTCCGCCTTTGCCAGCGACGGCTTGCCAAGAACGCCTTCCGGGTAGAGGGCGAACTCTACGCCCCCGCCTCCAACGTGGCTCTGACCGGGGATCGGCAGACCGTAGATGTCGCCGCCCTTGTCAATATGCCCTTCGGGCATGAAGCCCCACGTCTTCGTGTCCACCGCGTGCTCCATCTGGACGAACTCGGGGAACAGTGACAGGCAGACGGAGTTCTCCGCCTCATCGCCGTGACGGAACGCTGTCTCGAACGGTCCGCCATGAGCCTTGTCCTTCATACCGTCTCCGGTGATCTTCATCACGTCCAGAAAGAAGATCATCGCCGGTATCTGGAACCGTTTGGCCCACTCCTGCATAGCCGACGGAATGATGTACTCCTGGCCATGGCTGCTCATCAGGATCTGCTTCCGAAAACCGGCGTTCCAAAAGCCGGAGATAATCGATCGAACCACGGCCGAGTTCACGTCGTCCGGGATGGGCACGGTGTAGCGCTGCCCGAGGTGGGAGAACGGATGCGAGGCGTACCACATCGGTTCGGCGACTGTACAGCCGGTCTTCTGGGCAATCATCTCGCAGGTGCGTGTGACGATGAAGGTGTCTTCGCCCATCGGTTGCGCATCGCCGTGGTTCTCAGTCGATCCAAAGGGAATCAACAGGATATCGTTCACTTTCAGACGCTCTTCGATTTCCAGCTTGGTCATCGTCTGATAGTAGATCTTGTCCGGTTTCTCCATGTGACCGCCATCCGGCGGCAGTTTCCAGTTTCCCATTCTCAATTCCTCCTCTTACGGGGTGTCCACGCGGTGCTGTTTCAGCTGTGGGGCGTATATCCAGACGAACCTCAGGACCTCATCACCGGTGTTCAAGATCTTGTGGCTGCCGCCCGGCGGGTTGTAGACACACACACCCGGCTCAATCGGTATCTCCTGGTCCTCCGTTACAAACACGCCACGACCGGACAGGAAGAGCATGACTTCCTCTTCCGTATTGTGCTCGTGCTCCGGAACCATACTTCCGGCAGCTGTTTCGTTGATGCCAACCGCCAGGTTCTTCGCGCCAACGGTCTTTTCGGATACAAGTATCCAGGACGTGCGCGGCGGGTCTCGGCGTTGTCCTTTCACATCCTTGATGTGAACCGCTACTGTCTTTCCCATGAATTACTCCTTGCTGTGTGCCTGCGAAACTTCGTCGCTATTCAGTCTCACGTCCAGACCCTTCGATTCTATAAGCTTCTCGAGAGCCGCCTGGACCGGAAGATCCAATTCTATTCCATCCACAGACGCCAGAGCTTCGCGCTCGGCCTCAATCTGACCGGGAAGATATATGCGCCCGGCGTCATCAACTTTCTCGGAATCACGAATCGCAGCCACGTGGTCGCGGACCAGTTCTGCGAATACCTCAATCGGCATGAACCGACGGATGTCGATTGCGACGGTCGTGACGCCCACTCCCGTCGGCCGAATTGGCTTATGGAAGGTGCTTACGTCGCGGGAGAATTTGGAGCCCGACAGCAGCCCGCTGATCAGGTCGATGAAGAAGGCCATTCCGTAGCCTTTCGGCCCGCCAATCGGCAGGAGAGTACCGTTCATGGCCTCCTCCGGATCCGTCGTCGGCGCGCCGGCGCCGTCAAGTGCCCAACCGGGCGGAATGTCTTCCTTCAGTCGGATCGCGCGACGGATCTTTCCACGCGCGACAACGCTGGTCGACATGTCCAGCACTACCGGCTGACCATCCCCACACGGTGCGGCAACGGAAAACGGGTTCGTGCCGAAGAACGCCTCCCGCCCGCCCCAGGGAGCGATGGACGGGGCACTGTTGCTCATACAGAATCCGACCATCCCGTTCGCTGCGGCCTTCATGGTGTAGAAGGCAAGTAGACCGATGTGGTTGGTATTGCGAACCAGCGCTGCGCCAATCCCAAACCTCGATGCCTTCTCAATGGCCTTCGCCATGGCGAAGTCGGCCGCAACCTGACCCAGCCCATTTCCCCCGTCGATATGAGCGACAGCGTCCTCATCGTTGATCGTCTGCAGCGGCGTGGGCACCGTGACAAGCCCCTGCCCGATTCGCTCCGCAAGCATGGGAAGAAAGTTCACCCCGTGGGTGGGGATACCGCGCATCTCGGCCTTGACCAGACTCTCGGCAATCAGATCGGCTTCCTCGGAAGATGCCCCCAGCGACAGGAGAATCGCACTGGCAACCTTCTTGAGGCGGTCGGGAACAATTCTCACAATTACTCCTCCACAAGCCCGAGAGATTCAAAAACCCTGTCCAGTTTGTTCAATTCCACACCGCTCGTGCCGGAAAGCAAAGCCGCGGATTTTTCGATCTCGACATCCACGCGCCGTTGCGCAGCATCGAGTACGTCGGCAATTCGCTCTTGTGAGATGACGACCAGCCCGTCATCATCTCCCAGAATCAGATCCCCGGGATTGACAATGGCGCCGCCGAACACAATCTGATGATTCACAAGACCGAGAACCGCTTTCACCGTTCCGCGCATGCAAAGCCCGCGGGAGAACGCTGAAAACCCTTTCTCCACAATCTCCGCCCCGTCACGAATGCAGCCATCAATAGCCAGGCCGCCGAGTCTTCGTGAAAGCGCGGAATCGGTCATAAGGTCGCCCCAATAGCCGGCATCGTAATACCCGCCCACGTCGGCAACGATCACGTCGCCGGGCTGCGCGATTTGAAGCGCCTTGTGCAGCATGAGATTGTCTCCGGGATGACACTTCACGGTCAGAGCGATCCCTGCGACCTTCATTCCGGACGCAAGGGGCTTGATTCGGGGATCGATAAACCCGATCCGGCCCGACGCTTCGTAGACTGTGGTTGCGGAGAACCCCGCGAGCCGCTCTACTGTGCTCGGATCCGGACGCGACACGTTGCTTATGACATGGACCATTGTTTGACTCCGTTCTCCTGATCTGTAAGTCCGCCGAGGAAAGCTCTCGCATTCTGAAGGTGCTGCGTCATCATCCGCTCCGCGGTCGCCGCATCACCACAAACTATGGCATCCAGAATCGCCGCGTGTTCGGTCACAATGTCGTGCAGCCGCCGCCTGGTGAAGCGATTCCCGTAGTAGTTCCGGATTCGGGTGATTCTGTCCATCAACCTGCCGTAGACCCCTATCAGGAGATTGTTGCCAAGGGCCTGCACAAGAACCAGATGCACGTCCTCGCACAATCCCCACTCATAGACGTATTCCCCAAGGGTATCACCCGTTTTGAGCATCCCGGCAGTCGCGTCTCGCTCCCGGAGGAGTGCGGGAGTGCCGCCGACCGCGGCAACCCGCTTTGCAACCCCAATCTCGATGACTTCGCGGATCTGGAGGACATCGTCCACTTCCCGCGCAGTAATCTGCGAGACGCTCGAACCCCGTGCCGGAATGTTGTCCACAAAACCATCGCTCTCCAGCTGGGTGAGCGCTTCCCGTAACGGCGTCTTGCTCACTCCCAATTGAAGAGCAATCTCCGCCTCGTTGATGGGTGCGCCCGGGGCTAGCTCCATGCTGATGATTTGTCGCTTGAGATCCTCGTACGCCCGAGCTTTCTTGTTCATCGCAGACACGCGGATATCTTCATTCGGCTATCAATATGTTTGGATTATATCACAGGTATTCCAACTGTAAAGCTGTTTCTTCAAGGGGTGTCACTGAGCGTGGTGGTCAGCCTGCCAGGAGGCCGCGGCAGAAGCGCAGGGATTCGGCGTCGGCTCCCTCGGGGAGCGTAACTGTGCCGGAGTATTTGATTCTGGAGAGCTGGGCGAGAAAAGGCCGATAGTCGTAGCCGTCATCCGGACGTGGCCACAGCCGGGTACCCGGTGGAGACGCCGGATTTTCCATGTACACATGCGAGATCATCTGTGCGTGGCGTTCAAAGGCAATCTCATCAAACCCAATCGCTTCAAGATCGCGAAGACTGATCAGAGAAGAGAGGTTTGGTCTTCCCGCCAGATCAAGGAATGTCCCCACTTCGCCCATGCTTGTCAGGAAATTTGTACGACGGGGGTCCAGCGGTTCCATCAGCACCTCAACGGCATTGGCTTCCGCAAGTTCGCTCAGCATGAAGAGAAACTGGAGAGCCTGTCTCTTCGCTGCTTCAACCTCGCCTTCCATCGGGAGGATTCGTGACCTCCCATCGCTCCAGACGACCGTGCGGCCGCCGAGCGCGGCAACCCGATCCAGCGCCTTCTTCAGGTACTCACTCCAAACGTATATGTTGAATCCCTGCTCCGTCACTCTGACTCCGGCCGGCAGGGGCGTCGAGAAGACGTCAAATGCAAGACCGGACTGAAGGAGAACCTCCCGTTGATGTCGAAATTGATCGTCGTTCATCTCCATGATCAGAGTCACGGTCAGCTCGGCCGAGTCGAACCCTTGCTGTGCTGCAGAATTGACGGCGGCCAAATCGGTTACCGTCTTACCCCATTGAACGCTCAAACCACGCCCCCCAGACTACTCATCACCGAGGTTACGGAGAGCTTCCAAAGCCAGCAGGTAGCTCTTCTTCCCGAACCCGCCGATCACGCCAACGCAGACATCGGCAATGACCGAGTGATGGCGGAACTCCTCCCGCGAGTACACGTTGGATATGTACACCTCTACGCACGGGAGAAGCATGGCGCCTATTGCGCTGCGCAGGGCGTAGCTGTAGTGCGCCAACGCCCCGGCGTTGATAATAACGCCGTCAAACTCCTCCGGAGCACGTTGCAGGCAGTCGATGATTGCCCCTTCGCTGTTGTGCTGGCAGCACTCAACTGCCACCCCGAGTTCGTCCGCTCGTTGCCTCAGCCCTTCGTGAATGTCCTCAAGCGAGCCCTTGCCGTAGATGGAAGTACTCCTTGTGCCCAGTAGATTCAGATTGGGACCGGAGACCACCAGGAATCTTCTCGTCGTTCTCTTCTCTGCCATCGCTATCTCATCCTACGCCAGCCAAGGGTCCAGCCTCTCTTCCATCAAGGCACGAAACCCCAGGATATACCCCTGCATTCCAAACCCGCAGATCTGTCCCAGACACACGGGCGCAATCACCGAAACATGACGAAACGACTCGCGTTTGTAGATATTTGAAACATGTATCTCGATTGTGGGCACCTCTGCAGCGGCTATGGCGTCCCGAAGTGCTATGGAATAGTGCGTATACGCGCCGGCATTCAGCAGAATGCCTTCGAATGTGCCCCGACAGGACTGGATGTACGAAACAAGTTCGCCTTCCGAGTTTGACTGGAAGAACTCCGTACGGACATTGTACTTCTTCGCCTCCGCCTCCACACTTGAGCAAATCTGGTCCAGTGACAACCCGCCGTAAATGCCTATCTCACGCTTCCCGAGCATGTTCAGGTTCGGCCCGTTTATTACCGCTACTCGTCGTGTCATGGTCGTGCTTCAGCGAATCATAGCCGAAACGCCCTGCGCGGGCAACTCGAGTCGGCTCCAGGGCAACCCGAGCTAGAAGATGTCGTCCGGGAGAACGGTATCCCAGATCTTGCTCATCTCCTCACGGCTCAGGTCAAACACGGTGTTGTGCGGGGGAAGCGGCTCCGACCGCATGAACTCGGGCACGTCATTGTCGGTCTCAGAAATGCCGGCCGCCTCCCCAAACTCTCGTTCGGCGGTAAGGCAATCGATACCCATCCGCTGGACATCCCGGTATTCCCAGTTCCAGCCGTATCGCCCGTTGAGGAGCTGCGCAGCGAGCGACGGATCTTTGACAAACGCCGGACGAATGAAGAGACAGACACCCAGGCTGTCAAGAATCGCCCCGCGAACCTGCAGTTTGAAAGAGGATGGCACCTGCCCTTCTCGGCCCCGGGGATCAATAGCTTTGGCGGTCTCCAACGCGTTGCCGGCCGTGTGGTCAGCCCCCATTGCGGACATCGCGTATGTTACTCCGATTCCTTTCAAGGACCGGGGGTCGTATGCGGGCATGGCCTGCCCCTTGGTTGCCGGTACGCGACACACACCGAGAACGCGAGCGGTAGTGACCACTCCGCTCCCAATTACCTTGCCGAGCGGAGTGCCCTGCCCCACCTGCCGGAGGAGATCCTTTGCCCCCTCAGCATCGCCGAACTCGATGATGCCGGCCTCCATGGCAACGCCGATGGCCGCCCCCCCGTCGATGGCATCGATTCCCACCTGATTGCAGAGATCGTTCAGTTCCGCGATAGCATCGATGTCACCGATGTCGCAATTGGAACCGAGCAGGGCGATGTTCTCGTACTGAAGAGAGGCAACCGTGGTTTTGCCCGACGGACCGGCGAAGATGTTGGAACAGGCGATCACGCAGCCCTGTACGCACGGGAGGCCTCTCTTCGCTTCGCCTTCCTTCCCTCCTCGCTGGTCAATCAGCTCCGCAACCATCTCGCCTGAAATCGCGTCGGCATGCTCGAACGTACCGGAGCTGAAATTCCGCGTTGGAAGAATACCAAGAGCATTGCACAGCGAGAGGACTGCCGGAGTACCAAAGTTGTGGCGATTCTCGGTCTTGGGATCCTCCCTGAGAATCCGGGCAACCTCCCGGCTCGCCCGGGTCAGCATCTCGCCATCCGCCGGCTCGGGTGGAACGGCACCGGCTTCATCGACGACAATGCCCTTGATGCCTTTTGACCCCATGATTGCGCCCAGTCCACCGCGACCGGCAACACGCAGTTGCACACCTGCATCATCGGTGGTCGCGACAAGCGCGGCGGTGAGGGTCTGCTCGCCGGCGGGACCGATGGCAAGGACACCGGTCTTCGCGCCGAAACGGTCCCGAAGGTAGGCCAGGGTGGCAGAAGTCTCCTTTCCGGCCAGATCCGGTGCATCGATCAGCTCGGCGCCATCGTTACGGACCAGCAGAATTCGGGGAGTGCGGTTCTCCGGTGTGTCTTTCAGGATGATCGCCTTTATTCCGAGCCGTGCCATCCGACGTCCACACGAGCCGCCGACGTTGGCCTCCTTCACACCACCGGTGAGAGGGCTCTTTCCACCAATCGAAAAACGCCCGGCTGTCGTGAGCTTCGTGTCACCAAGAAGACCGTGTGCAATGATCAGCCTGTTCCTGGGGCCAAGCGGATCACAACCGGGTTCCACTTCGCGCTGCAGGTGGTGAGCGATAAACGAACGACCGCCCCACCTCATTTCCTCTTCTGTGCACGGTCGAAACTGAGCCGTGCCGGAGCGAGTACTAACTTCAAGTATTCGGTTCATGCCAATCGATCCCCTTCACGCCGGCCCGGTCCTGGTTCGTGAGCCCACGTTCCCCGAAAAAACCGGCTACAGCAGTCCAGCATGGATTATAATCTGATTATATGGTTAGTCAAGTCAGGCGCCACTCGAGCGGCGGCACAGGGATCATCCCAGATCGAGGTGCTCGAACGTTCCATCTTCCAGATCCACATAGAGCAGGCCGCCGCGATACAACTCCGGCTTGCCCAGCAGGATCCGAACAATCTCGGCACACTGCAGGCTGGCCAGAAGCGCCACGGTAAACGGCAGATTCCCCAATTCCGACTCCTCGCCACGTTCGGGCGCCTCGGCCGGCTGACCATATATCACGCTGAATCCCGGATCACCCGGCAAGATGGTTCCCATCTGCCCGCTTCTCCCGGCAACGGCCGCGGTCACAAGCGGAACACCGAGTACGCCGGCCGCACTCTCCAGAACAAACCTCGTTCTGATTGAGTCCAGGCAATCTGCAATCACGTCACAACCAGACAGTAGAGCGGGGCCGTTCTCCTCGGTCAGCACCACGGACCGACCGTCTACGGTTATCGAGCTATTGACGTTCGTCAGCCGTTCGACTGCGACATCCGTCTTGCCGAGTGCCAGATGGCCCTCATCGCTGAAGAGCTGGCGGTTGAGGTTGCTCTCTTCAAACTGGTCACCGTCAATCAGGCGGAGCGTCCCCACACCGACGCGCGCGAGCATCTCGGAAAGCCAGCCGCCGAGCCCCCCAATTCCAACTACTGTGACGGTGGATCCGAGAAGCTGAACCTGGTCGGTCGGTCCTATCGAAGTGATATTCCGGCTGTATCGTGCGGGAATGATCTCGTTCTCCAGCGCAATACGCTCGACCCGCTTGCCGGTTTCGTTGAGGTCCGCCGCGATCCGTTTCACCGATGCCACCGACAGCGACTGGTACCGGACGCCGTTCAGTCGGCGTGCGCCTTCGCAGTGTGCCTGCACGGCGGTTAGAATCACCTGTTCGTCCTTGTTCATAGGCGTCCGACGCTCCTACCCACCCCCGAGCGGAGGGAAGATACCAATGGTATCTCCGTCGCTCACGAGGGCATCCTGGTCAACCTTCACGCCATTCAAGAATGTCAGGTGCACCTTCCCCGCCGGAATCCGAAGGTCGCCAAGCAAATCTTCTATCGTCGCATCCGGCTCAACTGGGAACGCCTCCGCGTTCGGGGGTCGAAGAGTCCGTAAGGAGCCAAATAGCCTCGTCTGTACTGTTGCGCCCATAGAGGCAAACCGTATCATGACGCAAATCGATTGCCAATCACCCCGGACTCGTTGACTATGCGTTCCGCGAATCGTGCGAAGTTGTGTGTCTGAAACTGACATGGTATAATGTCAATATGCTGTTGGAATAATTACCAACGGAACGATCGGCCACTGCGGCCGTGAGTCAGGCTCACGCAAAGGCAGATCACAAGGCTGTGTTGGAGTGGAGAACATAAACAGATGGTTAGTGTCCATACAAAATTGATAAGCTTGCTGGGATATCCGTTGGCACAGACATTCGCCCCCCAGATGTTCAACGAAACGTTCAAGGCGCTGGATATGGACTATTTCTACTTCCCGATAGAGGTTGAAGGCGAGAAACTGGAAGCAATCGTGAACGCGATCCGGTGTATGAACTATGTTGGATTCAACGTTACGAAGCCAAACAAGTCGGCAATCCTGAAATGCCTGGACGATCTGGACGAATTGGCGGAGACAATTGGCTCGGTCAATGTAGTCACCATTCGGGATGGAGTACTCAAAGGGTACAACACGGACGGCGTCGCCTTTGTGCAGGCCCTTGTTGACGAAACGGGCATGGACCTTGGCGAGAACACGTTCCTGATCTTCGGGGCGGGAGGGGCATCCAGAGCCGTATGCTCCACGCTGGCGTATCAGGGCGCCAGGGAGATGTACATCATCGACAAGTTTGATGAAGCGAGCGCGTCACTGGCAGAGCGTGTGAACAGCAAGATCAGAAAATGTGCTCAATTTGTCCCGTGCGCAGACGCGCCGGTCAAAGATCTCATCGGGCAGGCTGATGTTCTGGTAAACGCGACGGGGATGGGAATGTACCCGAACGTGGATGACACCCCGGTCGACAAAGCACTGCTATACCGGGACTTATTCGTTGTTGACATGACCTACAACCCTACCAGAACACGACTCCTTCTGGATGCCGAAGAAAAGGGATGCAGGACCATGAACGGCGTTGGAATGGTAATCAACCAGGGAACACGCGGCTTCGCGCTGATGACCGGGAAACCTGAACCCGTCGAGATCATGAAGAAGGTCATGTACGACATCGTTGCGAGTAGGTAGAAGAATGGGGTTGAGATTGATCACATAGCCGCCGGGTCAGGGCAAATGCATTTGGGCACCCGCAGCTCGAGAAGATCTGGTGCAGACTCTGGTTCGATGGGCTCTGTCTCTCACAGAGACGGAGCTACCGAGATTCCTGCTCAGAGGTGTCCGTTGATGATTCTGGTGATTCCGTCTTTCATCAGGGCTTCGCCGAGGTTCAATAGATACGACAGCTTCAGCCCGGTCAACTTCCAATAGGTCAGGAGTTGTTTCTTGTGTGCCGCACAGTCCACGATGATCGTTCCGATCTGATTCTCTGTCCATCTCGGTGCCTCTGCGCCTCTGTGAGAGAACTCTTCTTCATTCACAGACAACGTGGTAAAACACCCGTTTGCTTCAATCTGGTGCCCACATGCGCTTGCCCTGGTTGGCGGGTAGTCCCGCTCTCCTCATCGCCCTATACTTCCTGTGATGGAATCCAGCGCCCTCTCGGAAATCCGCACGTGGGTCGACGACAATCAACTCACCCTGCTGGTGTTCACCACGCCTGACTGTGGTGTCTGTAATGCGCTCAAGCCAAAGATCGAACAATTGGCCGAAGGACACGAGTTGCTTCAAGTGCGATACGTGGACATGGAGGCAACTCCGGAGATCGCGGGACAGTACGGAGTGTTTGCGGTGCCGGTATATATCCTGTCGGTTCAAGGTAGAGAGGCCATTCGCTTCGCCCGGTACTTCGGGGTGCACGAGATTGAGGATGCGGTGGAGCGGTACAGCTCCCTGCTTCAGGACAATTGACACCCAGAGACGAGATTCTGTCGTTGCTGCGGCACGGGGTCGCCGGGCCAGGCGAGGTTGACCCGCCGCACGGCAATGGACGACCCGCCCTGGCGCTGGCCCCAATGGCAACCATCACACATGCCGGGTTTCGCACACTTGTCCATGAGTATGGCGGATGCGATCTCTACTTCACCGAGATGATCAGCGCCGAGGCGCTCATTGGCGGGACACCGTTTGAGGATCACTACCGATCACTTGCGCCGGCGCCCGCCCGAACGATCTACCAGATCATTGGCTACACCCATGACACGATTGCGGAGGCCGCATCCCGTCTGGCTCGGGAGCCGTGTGCCGGGATTGACGTCAATATGGGCTGTTCGGCTCCCCAGCTTGTCAGGAAGGGCGCGGGCGTGGCGTGGATGTATGTCCCGGACGCATCGGCCCGACTCATTGGCGAACTCCGGGAGAAGCTTCCGGACAAGACACTGTCAGTGAAGCTCAGACTCGGGCGGAGGGACGACCCGGACGCTCTCCTTGCCATCGCCCTTCGTCTCCAGGAGGCGGGCGTTGATTTCATCACCCTGCATCCGAAGCGACAGAAAGAGGGGAGCGCTCGAGTCGCCCGGTGGAAGTACGTTGACCTGCTGAAACGGGAACTCACCGTCCCGATAATTGGAAACGGCGGGATCATGGATTGGACAAGCTATCTGAGCCGGAGGGGGACGGAGGACGACCCGCGGGCGAATGCGCTCATGATCGGGCGGGGTGCAGTCCGTGCGCCCTGGCTTTTTGCCTACCTCCGCGGTCGAGAGGCCGGCAGACAGGAGATGGAGATCGATCTCTCTCAGGTAGTCGCACGGTTCCTCTCCCTGCTTGAAGAACACCAGCCGCAACAGTTCTGGCCCAGCCGGGCTCGGAGGGTCTACCCCTACCTTTTCAGGAATGTGCTGTTCGGCCACTCGCCGGGCGCACGACTGGCCGACACACGCGACTACGATGAAGGCAGGCGCTTGGTGTCCGAGTATTTCGACGCCCACCCTGAGCGACGCCGGCACATAGAGCGCGGCTAACCGGGCCCAATCCCGATCGGCTGATCTTCCAGCGGGAAGATACTGACGTGACCATCATCCCCGTACCGCTTCAGCCCGGGATCGGCGGTCGCAAGCCGGCCCCCGATGAGGCGGGTTGCCGCTACAATCAGCCGGTCGGCGGCGTCTCCCGGGAACTCCCCCGGCAGCCCCGCGCCTTCAGCGGCAATATCGATATCAATGTCGATGATCTGCAGGCCGGGCGTCTCGAGGGCTTCTCGCAGCCAGGCTGTGACCGGAACCACCAGCCGAACCCGGCCGGCGGACGCGAGGAGCGCCACCTCCGCAATCGAAATGGAACAGATGTAGAGGCTGCCCGCAACGCTTGCAGATTCGGCCTCGGTTACGAATAGGCTCCCACCGAGGCTCTCTTCACCGTTCAGAAGCCAAATCCAGCTGTGAGTGTCAAGGATGAGTGGTTTGTCAGTTGGGACCGGCATCTCTCCGCCACGCGTCTGGCAGCGGGCCGACCAGGTCGGAGGCGGACTCTATGCGTCCCCGCAGACGACCAAAGACCGGCCGGGGCTTCTGTCGATCCACAGCGACGAGTTGCGCCACCGGCCGGCCATGCTTGGTGATGACCACCCGTTGATGGGTGTCGTGTACCAGGTCCATCAGCTGCAAACACTGAGCTTTGAATCGTCCTGCTGCAATGTGCATCCAGCTGCCTCCCAGTCGGACCTGGCACGTGGTCAGACGCGGTGGGCGGCGCCCATTCATATCTGACCATGGTCATATTATCATAGTCAGATATGGTTGTCAACACCTCATTTGTAAATTTCTGAATAGTAGCTCCAGCAGCAGGAGGGTTTACAAAACTGGCTTTTCAAGGTTGGATTGCTGGCGGCGAGCGCAATGATCGCAACATGCACAACTGCAGTCACATACCGGAGGAGTGAAGAATGCGCAGTATTGTCAGTCTGGTTCAGAGTGATGCCGCGGTAGCACCCGCTCTGTGGGAGCACCTGACCGTGTTCACCATCGGCTACTTGATCTACTTGTTTTCAGACCGGTCAGCGCTTGTCTCCCGGCTTGCAGGTTTGATAAGCAGAGATGGAACCGATGAAGCGAGACAGGAATGGGTGGTATATCTTCAGAGACTACTCGGCTTTCTGCTACTGGGAGTGCTTCCCTTCATCCTGACTCTGCCGAGGCGCTCAGTGGTTGCGCTCGGACTGAGCCTCCCCCGGGGTGAGAACGTGATTCTCTGGTCGGTGATTCCCGTGGTGATTGTGGTGGCGGTGATGGTGTTCCGTGCCCGCAAAAACATACGGCTGGATTTCTATCCCCAGGTCCGCCGGAAGGAGTGGAACAGCCGGAGGATACTGCTCAATGCTCTGTTCTGGTCGATCTACCTGATCGGCTATGAGTTTGCCTTTCGCGGATATATCTTCTTTCCCCTCATTGAGGAAGTGGGACTGACCGCCGCCATTGCCATAAACGCCAGCGTGTATGCATTGGCTCACATCTACAAAGGACCGGGAGAGGCATTTGGCGCCTTTGCTCTGGGCATAACATTCTGTATGATCGCCTTTGCAACCGGGTCCTTTGTCATACCCACGGTCGTGCATGTCATACTGGCCATAGGGAATGACATGGCCGCTGTGGCCGAGAATCCGGAGATGTATTTCAGAACCGGGCGGTCCGGGTGATAACTGTCAGTTACCGTCGGTTGTTGATCTCACAACATCGAGATCAGAATGAATGCGGTTGCATTCATGTTCGGTTCGCGTTGAAACATATGGAGAGGATTGCACTGTGGGAATAAGGGACATCAAGGACAAGGTGGTGCTGATCACCGGCGGTGGCCGGGGTATTGGCCGGGAAACGGCTCTTCTGTTCGTCCGAGAGGGGGCGAAGGTTGTTATCTCAGACATTGATACGGAGGCCCTTGCTTCCACCGAGGCGAAACTTCTCAGGCACTCGAGCGATGTACTTGCGGTGCAGGGGGACGTAACGTCCCACGATGATGCGGAGCGGTTGTTTCGGAAGATTGACGAGCGGTTCGGACGGCTGGACGTCCTCATCAACAACGCGGGCCTGTCGTCCCGGGGAGTATTTGCGGAGACCAGTCTTGAAGTGTTTGAAACCATCGTCCGTGCCAATTTGCTCGGGTCGGTCATCATGACAAAGACTGCTCTACCGCTCATCCGGGCTAGCAGGGGCAGTATCGTCTTCATTTCCAGCATTGCCGGGCTCAGGGGCCTGCCCGGAGGGGCCCCGTATTGCGCGAGCAAAATGGCGCTGAAAAGTTTCTCGGAGAGCATCCGTTGTGAATTGATGAACGACGGCGTGCATGTAGGACTGATATACTTGTCCTTTACCCAGAATGACCCGGAGAAGACCTTCTACACCGGCGATGGAACGGTGACCATTCTGAGGCAGTACAAATTCAGCCTTACGCAGGTTCAGGTTGCTCGTGGAATTCTGAAAATGATTATCAAGCGCCGATCTGTGAAGGTACTCTCAGCTCTCGGGAAGCTCATCCGAGTCGCCTATGCTCTCCTGCCGAGAGTTTCAGAATTTGCATTGGCGAAGCAAGCGCTCAAGACCAATTTGTATAAGACCGAGTAGCCGACGCGATTCCTTTTGAATGACGGTACGCCCCGAGAGGACACAATTCTGGTCACATGCGACAGACTCGAAGGCTACTTCGCTGTCTCGTTGATCTTCCCGGGAATGAGAGTGAGAAACACCCGAATCAGCCAGGGGGCGACGACCGCGAGCGCCGCGATCACCCACCCGCCCGGCGTGAGCACCATTGCCTTGCGTCGTCTCCTCACCATCCGGTAGGCAGCAGCGGCCACGCTGCTCTGTGGCATCCCACCGGTCCGGGCGGCGAGGGGCAGCGGCGATCCATCGGTATCCAGGATGTGCTTATCGTCGTCGTTCTGGGTGAGTCCCGCATAGAGAAGTCCCAGATGCACTCTCGAGCCGTGGAGCTCAGCTCTTATACTTTCTACCATCCCGTTGAGAGCCATCTTGCTGGCCGAGTAAGCAGAGACCAGCGGAAATCCCCAGATTCCCACCAGGCTCGATATGACCACTATGCTGCCCCGAGACGCGGTGATGAACGGGATCGCCGCCCGGGTGACGAATGCTGTGCCGAGGATGTTCGTCGTTACGACCTTACTCCAGACCTCCGGTTCGACCGCATCAAACCTGCCTCGCATGGCAAGACCAGCGTTGTTCACCAGTACATCGAGTCCGCCAAGCGCCTCTGCGGCGCCGTCTACTATCGCGGCCGCCTGACGAGGATCCGTTATGTCACCTTGTACGGGATGGGCCTCGATGCCCTCTGCCCGAAGTGATTCAACGGCTCGACGGAGGTGATCGGCATCCCGACCATTCACTGCTACGCGTGCCTGTCGCCGTCCGAAGCAAAGAGCGATCTGCCTGCCGATTCCCTTGCTCGAGCCGGTAACAAGCACGCGCAATCTTGTGTCCATGCCGGAGAGTCTGCCATATTCCCGAGGGAAATGCACGTTCGGGGATGACGCCAGATCCGTTCCCTGCCGCTCAATCTACTTCCTGGCGGCTGAGCCCACCAGCGGGCCTTGCATCACGATTCCGTGACAGCGGCAGGAGTTTGACTATACCCGGCAGAACCAGGAGAGTGGTCAGTGACGAGGCCCAGAGCGCGACGATGGCCACAAGACCACCGCGACGCAGCAGTATGAAATCGGAAGCAAGGAACACAGCGATCCCGGCGGTGATGACCACAGTGGTCTGCAGAATGGCAACTCCAGTTCGGTGGATTGTCTCGGAAAGCGCTTCAGCGAAGTTCCGGCGAGTGATCTTGTCCTTGAGAACAATGACGAAGTAGAGCACATCATCGTTGCTCACGCCCATGAGGGCCGCCACCATGAACACATGAATAGGATCGTGAAGGTAGCCCAGCATCGATACAGTTCCGAAGTACACAGCAATGCCGATGACGGTAGGGATGAGCGTGATGGCGGCCCATCCGAATGATCGAAAGAGAAACAGCAGAAACAGCAGAATGACGGGGAGAAAGACCAGTACCGAAATGTACTGGCTACGAGCAAGGTATTTCGTGTAGAGCAGATTGGAGATCACTTCGCCCAGCAGCGTGATCTTGCCCGATGAGACGGTGTCACTATAGGTTTCAATTCGACTTCTGAACTCGTCAATCGCCAGAGATCCGTCTTTGTGTCCCAAACTCGGGAGCGACGCTTGAACAAGGATTCGCGCGCGGCGCCACTCCACGTCAACGAGCGTTTCGAACAGTTGGTCAATACCCTCTCCGGAGAGTAATTCCATGACCTCCCCGAGTTCGGCCTGATTTACGGGAGGGACCGGGTCAATGCTACCTGTCAACCTCCCATTCATCCAATCGACGAAATCAACAAATGAGATGGTCTGCAAGACCGCAGGATCGTCATCCAACAGACTCTCGAATCGGCGTAGATCCTGGTAGGTGTCCATGTCGACAAGTCCGTATTCGACGCCGGTGTCAACGACAATCTGAACCTGCTGGTTTGATTGGGCGCGTTCCACGAAGTATTCCATGGTGTCAGCAACCAGAGAACCGGCACGGAAGGTGTCCCGGGAGCTGAATCCCGGACGCAACGCTGGGATTGCAACAAGGAATGGGACCAACACCGCAACAGCCAGAAGAATCCGAACGCCCGGTCGGCGCGGCTCCTGTGACGCCATGGAGAGTAGTTTACCTCCGTTGTCGGGCTCCTCCCGGCGGCGCCTGCGCCAACCAGGTCTTGCAGGCAGACGCGCAAGGATGGGAGGGAACAGAACAAGCGAGGAGATGAGCCCGGCAGAGATGCCGGCGATGATGAGCAACCCAAGTTGCCGGAGCAGTACGCTCGGTGTCACAACCAGGCTCAGGAACCCAACCATCGTCGTGAATCCCGCCGCGATAACAACCCCTGACACACTCTTGAGAGTCTCGCCGATGTCACCCCCGTGCGTCGCGTGATACCGATAGAGGTGTACGCCATAACTCGTAGACAGAACGAGGACAATGACT
>JAHOYX010000100.1 GCA_019038705.1 Spirochaetales bacterium | reverse complement strand
CAACGTCACAGTGAGAACGCGGTCGCAGCCGCACGGTTCCTGGAGGAGCACCCGGCTGTCGAGTGGGTGCGATACCCCGGTCTGCCCTCGCATCCGACCCACGACAACGCAGTGCGGTACTTCAAGAATGGATTCGGCGGCATGGTCGAGTTTGGTATTCGTGGTGACAGTGACGCAGGCCGGCGATTCATAGATCGATTGGAACTCTTCTCCCACGTCGCCAACGTCGGTGATGCGAAGAGCCTGGCCATCCACCCCGCGAGCACCACTCACAGCCAGCTTGACGAGGATGCGCAGCGCAATGCCGGCCTGCAACCGGAGCTCATTCGCCTGTCAATCGGCATTGAGCACATTGACGACATTATTGCCGATCTCACGGGGGCGTTGGGGTGACGCGAGCGCACAGCCCGTCTGCTCCTATCGATACTCAAGGTTCTGCATCAGTTCGAACTCGTCGGTAGTAATGCCGTCTACTCCCATTCGGACCAGCAGGCGTGCTATTCCAGGACTGTTGACTGTCCATGCCCAGACACGGAATCCGCGGCGGTGCAGGCGCCACACGGCGGTGGGATCCACTATCAGGCTGAGCCAATGGACACTTGCCACAGCGCTCTCCGATTTCGGCAGGAGCACACGCGGACGTACCCACAGGTCGCCGGTAGTGATTCCAGGATCCAGATCACGGAGCCTGCGAAGCCACCGCCGGTCAAAGGAGAGTACAATCACGTTCTGTTCCGCCTTCCGGTAGCGAATAGCCTCGACGAGTGCCTCCGCAAGGTCAGATTGTCGCGAAGGATGTTTGACCTCGATGGCGAGTGTTGCGTCCGCCTCCATCACGCTCTCAAGAGCCTGAGAGATGCGTGGGACCTGTTCTCCTGTGTGTTCTCCTGAGAACCAGCTTCCGGCATCCAGGGAAGCCACATACTCCCAGTCGAGAGCGGACACCTTTCCTGTACCATCGGTCGTACGATCAACCGTGCGATCGTGCATCAGGACAATCTCGCCATCGGCCGTCATTTGAACGTCAACCTCAACGTAGTCCGCACCTGCACGGAGCGCGGCTTCTATGCCGCTCAGCGTGTTCTCAGGAGCCACGGCCGCATAGCCTCTGTGTGCGATAGTAATGGGCGTCTCCTCAGACAGACGTGCTGCTGCACCGCCGGCTGATATACTCGTCAGCGCAGCCAGTGTGAACACGAATGCGAAAGCAACTCTATCGATGCGCATTGCAGCTGCAGTTTCCGCAACTCCGCCGCTCGCGTCAACAAGCCGCCCGAAACGATTGTTTGTCAATTGACAGCGAACATTCATAGCCCTAGAGTCGAGCCATGTCGCAATCATCCTCTCTGAAACTCAGCATCATCCTTTCAGTGGCAGCCTACTTTCTCATCCAGTGTCTGTTGTGGGTGCTCTCCGTTTCCCCGTCGGTAGCGATGAGTCGGTCCTATGCGTGGTACTTCCCCACCAGCGCACTCCTGCATCTTGGTATGGCGGGATTTCTCTGGTGGCGCTCCATTGATTTCCGTCACACAACGACACGGGAACCGCTGCCCGCCGTAAACGCTGCCTGCCATCTGACTCTCTTCCGGTTGAGTTGTGTACCGACGATTCTGTTCCTTGCGATTGCTGTTGCCCAATCCGAGGCATCCGGCGTGATCCTGGTAGTGGTCGTGGCAGTGGCTTTTGTTACCGACTTCTTCGATGGGCAAGTTGCCCGCCGTCTGAATCAGACAACCGACATCGGGGCCTATCTGGATTCATCCACCGACTACGCCGTGCTGATCGTCCTTTCGATTGCCTTTGTGATCATGAAGGTGACCCCGATCTGGTATTTTGGGATTCTTATGGGCCGCCTCATTGGATTCGCAATTGCCATGGCCATCCTCACGAAGGTCCAGGGCAAAGTCGACGCCGAGACCACCTTCCTTGGCAAAGCAGCAGTATTCGCTGCAATGACTGTCTATGCCTTCGAACTGGCCCGGTACGTGAATCTCGCGGTTCTGGGTGACGCCACGCTGGTCCTGGTGGTTGAGATCGCAAGCGCAATCATTCTCGGAGTCTCGGTGGTTGATAAATATGTTTACCTGGTCAGGAAGTTTCGCGCGGCCGCCTCAGAATAAGTCACCCACCCGCCGCAGGTTGTGGATGATGCTGTCCGCGTTGGTCAGAAGATCCACGGCGAAGATAATCAGAGGAATCGTGACCGTTGCGCCAAAACGAGTCAGCGTCTGCACGTTGAATGGCCACACCGGCATCTTATTAGCCTTGTTGTAGAGTTCCTCAATCTTACTCATCAGATCCGCCGCCTGCGCGGCCTCGTCGTCGATCTGGAAAGTCTCGCTGCCAACCCGGGAGGTGAATGTGTCATATGCCCTGTTGAATTGCCGTGCCAGAAACTCAAGTTCGACGGTCTTGTAGCGTTTCATTGCCTGGTGCGCGCCGCTTAAGGGATAGAAGAACACCAGGATGAGAAGCGGGATGTAGACAATCAGGCCTATCATGATGATGGGTGTGAACGGCATGAACAGCACGTAGAGGAGCAGGGGGACCAGAGCGGGAAGCAGGACGTACACCATTTTCAGGGAGTAGCCCCCAATCATACCCAGGCCGCCGGCGTTGTCCGGGCTGAGCGGGCGAAGACGAATCACGTGAGTATCCGTCAGCGCCCGAAACATCGCTCTGATCGTATGAAGTACCATGAGGAATTTGTAGAAGAGCGCAGGCACAACCACACCGAAGAGCACGACCTCGTATATTGTCCGAGCCGCCAGATTCAGAAGATGATCCTGAGAACTCCAAATGTCATACGTATAGGTGTCAACGGCGAAGTAGTGGGATTTCAGCGCATACAACGCATAGAGAACCCCAACTGCGTGTCCTCCATACTTCAGTACCCGGTACCATCCTTTGACCCCCGTTATCTTCGTCTCGAACTTCTTCAGGAGAGCATTGAAGTCTCCAGCCTGCATCGTGGGGCCGGGTTCGTCGGTGTCTCCCTCCGCCCTTCGGATGACCAGTTTGAGTGAATGAAGAGTACCCGGAAGCGTATTGACCAGAACCGCAACCAGGACCACCATCGCCGGAAGCGAAATGAAGAAGAAAGCGAATATGTAATCCTCGAGATAACCCAAGGCGTCCCCATCCAGGTACAGGGTGCCGGACAGCCAACTCGTTACGAACAGGAGAACCGCCGGTATCACCGCCAGAACCAGGTAACTGCTTGTGGCAACTCTGCCGCCCGATCGTTGGAACAGATCAGATAATCGATGCATGTCACGAAAACAGTTCATGTTGTAGAGATCGTCCCATGAGTCGGTCGTGGCCGCGGATTCCACGGGTGGGTTGTGCGAGGGAAGATCGCGATTGTCAGTGGTCACGCAGGGGCCTCCGGAGAATGGTGTCAGGGGAACCTGGCCATGATTGTCGAGACCGGGCCACCTGTCAACACACAATCTCCCCCTCATCCCGGGTCCACGCTCCGTTCACGGCAAACTCCCGCGGTCTGAAAGCGCCCTTGTACGCCATCTTGGGAGAGTTCGGGACGTAGAAGCCGAGGTAGAGCCACTCTTTGCCGAGGTCTCGGGCCAGCTCAATCTCCTTCATGATTGAGTATGTGCCCAGGCTCCGACAGTTCTCGTCAGGATCAAAAGCGAAGTAGACGCTGGAAAGACCGTTCGGCAGGACGTCGATCCACCCGATGCCGACCAATCGATTTTCGGCGTGATAGCGCATGGCGCGAGTGTGAACCGGCGAAGTGACGAGAAACTTGTCGAACTGCTCGGGGGTGATGGCTTCACTCGCGTCGGGAGCGTCGGCGCTGGTTCCGTGCGCCGCCGGGGTGTGCCGTGACCGGACGTACCGCTGGTAGAGCCCGAACGATTCGGCGTCCGCGGCGGGAGCGACCACTTCAACGGTCACGTCGGCGTTTCTTCGGAGGGTCCGGCGCTGGCTCTTTGAGGGTCGGAACTGGTTCACCGGCACCCGGGCAGGCGTACAACACCCGCACCCCGGACAGTGGTTCTGGTAGACGCTCGTCCCGCTTCGGCGCCACCCATCGGCGAGCATCGCCTCGTATACCGACTCAGGAATCGATTCAAGCTGAAAACTGTGTGTCACCCATGTTCTTTCGGAGAGATAGGGGCAGTTTCCGTGCTCAACCTCGTACAGCTGCGGCTGCATGGGCCGATGCTATCTGATATACTGGCGCATCTCAACGATGGGGACAGGATATGAGCGATAAACGAACTGCCTTGCGAGTCCATCTGGATCATCCAGTTACCCTTACTGTCGAGGATGAGTCGATTACCGGACGGCTCGTGAACCTTTCGACGACCGGGGCTCTCTTCTCCTTTGACGGCGACGAGCGGGACAGCGTTGACCCGAGTGTCCTGGGCCTGGACGGTTCGTTTACGATCAAACCGAAAGGGAAGCCGGCTCGGCTCTACACCGGGGAGCTGGTTCGATTCTACGTCCGCGACGGCCTTTCCTACGTGGCGCTTCGGTTCTGGCACAAGTACAAAGAGCAAGCCGAGTAATCGTACCGCGGCACGGGCCGGCCTGGAATGGTCCGAACCCGGTCAGTGCAGTGGACAGTCGTTCAACGACGATGCGTTCCGTGGCTACCGTCCTACTGCCGGCGTGCTCATCAAGGGAATCGGTTCGAATACTACCGTTCCGTCTGCAATAGCCTGCATTGCCAGATCGCGGGCATCACGCGCTGCGATGTGGCGGACGATGGCGCTCAAGATGCCTGCGGACGCCGCGACGGCCGCTGAAGGCAGGAACTCCGCCACGGTGAGATTCTTCCAGCGGGTCTCTATGTCAACGATTGGTGTTTGAAGGTAGTTAAGATTGGCAATCCTTACGGAGGCCGGCAAGAGGAAGTAACCGACCGCCGCGGCCGTGCCTCTGATCGCGAGATCGGCCGCGAAGAAAGCAAACCCCTTCCCGGTCTCACCATTCGTGTACTGACCGAGCCCCGGGACAAACAGCGAGAGCCCGGCCGATTTTCGGACGTGTATCTGTTGCTGATGCGCGACAGATGCCAGATCGGCCATCTGCAACAGGTCGCTCACCGTGATTGTGGAGAGGGTCAGGTCTCCGGCCCCTTCGATTGTCTCATTCAGTTCCCGGGCAGCCGGGACCGGCTCGGCGGCATCCGCATCGGTCTGAGGTGTCGCACTCTCTGCAAGAACGCCGCTCAGGCCGGCGAGACAGAGAAGTATTGCTGCAAGCATTCTATGCATTGTACGCCTCCGCGAACCAGAGTATCTGTCGGGAGGCGAGAAATCAACTCGTGGCGTGTGAGAGGCCGCTTACATGTCGTCGTAGTCGTCCGGTCGTTCGGGCATGACGATCATCGCAATGATGTAGGCGAGTATACCGCTGCCTCCGACCATGAGGAACACTACCCATCCTATTCGAACGACGGTTGGGTCCCATCCGAAATACTCGGCGATACCGCTGCACACGCCCGCGATCTTCTTATCTCTGCCTCGATACATTCTCGTTGCACTCATGATTCTCCTCGCTTCCTGCCGATTTGGCTCCTGAGTTCATGTCCGTCCCGTCCCTAATGTGTTACCTACAGACGCTCAAGGACAAGCGCCATGAACACTCCAAGGTAATTACCCGCGGCATAGCCGATTATTCCAGCCGTGATGCCGGCGGAAATGACTGCCCGATTTCGGATGGCAACGGCCGCCATGCCGACAAAGGGTGGCGAACAGATGGCGGCGGTGGAGGTGACGATCATGGTGTCCACGTCGATTCCTGCGATCTTGCAGAGGACGATGTGCAGCAGGAGCGAGCCGAAAAGTGTCAGCGTGACGAAACCGAGGAGTTGCACCGGTGTGTTCAACAGGCGCTCGACGTTCGCCATTGAGCCGACCACCAGACAGAAGACCAGAACGAGGTACTCAGCCATCCGAAAGCTCGTCTTGAGCTCGCGCACCCGGGATACCAGCGACGCGGCGATTGCGAGGGTCGTGAGGCTGAGAAGGATCACCACGGTTTCCCAGTCAGGCGGAACCAGCATCGATATCCCGAGGCTGATGCCGACGAGCAGCACCGAGAGTCCGAATGCAGCCAGGCTCTGAAGACGGTAGGGCTTGCGGACGACATCTCCAAACCGAGTCGTGGTCATGGGATCGATCTCTTCCAGCGCCGCCGGCCCGTCGTTCTGGAACGGCTTGAGAACCCGCGAGAGCAATGGCTTGGCAATCGTGATGACGAACAGGAGGTAAACGCCACCGAGAATCGTGTCCGATGCGAGGACGGCGAGGTACGGCTCGCTCGGCACATCGAGCGCAGTGCTGATCGCGGCGAGATTCGGTGTGCCGCCGGTGTAGAGACCCACCATCATGCCCGCAATCCGAGGACTCTCCGGGATGAACCTCCCGAACAACAGGTGCCCGACAGATGATGCGATTGCCACGGCAATTGCCGCAAGTCCCAGGGCGGCCACCGCCCTGATGCTGGTACGGCTCCAGCGGCTGATGTTCACGGAGAAGAGGAGAAGCGGGATACTCAGCGCCACGACCACGCTTGAGAGTTGGTCCTGCAGAGCATCAAAGCCTTCCGGGAGGATTCCGACATTCCCGATGAGAATCCCGAGAAGATAGCAGATGATAACCGGATTCACCTTTCGGATGAGTTTGATCCGGGTACCAAGGGCGAGGATTCCGGCGGGCACAGCAAGATAGATGAGAGCGGACATAATGGTGAGGGGGAGGCTCATGTTCCGATCCTACCGGCAATGAAGGGGATGTGGAAGCCGTTGTACCGGTTGACAACCTCCGGAGCATGAGGGTAGCGTGAGATTCCCTGAGGGAGCAATGCGTGAAAGAATCGGCTCGGAAAACGAGGGGCAACCGCGAGAAGATCATCCAGGCGGCTGCCAAGCTCATCATTGAAAAGGGTGTGGCCAATACCAGTCTTGCGGACATCGCCGACGAGGTTGGCATCAGCAAGGGAACCCTCTACTACTACTATGCGACCAAGGGCGACCTGATCTTTGACATCAGCGTTCGCCACATGGAACACATCACCAATACCATAGTCGCGTGGATAAGTGGTCACGGTCGCGATCGGCAGCCGGAGTTGGTGTTGCAGATGGTGATTGAGACCGTGCTGAAATCGGAGACTCGCGGTTATATCCACTTCTATCTCATCCAGGAAGCACTGAGCGGCAATCACGAGTCGTTGAAGATCAGATTCACCGAAGAGTACGATCGCTGGCTGGACCTCATCGAGCAAGGTTTGCGCCTCATTCTTCCGACGGACACGGATTTCCAGACGATCTCCCGCGTGCTCCTCAGTACCATTGACGGCCTGCTCATGCAGAACCTCCTCGGACAGGGGCCGCTTCCGCTTCGGGAGATCAGCCGTTTCTTCGCCGACTACCAGGGTGAACTCACCCGTCCGATTTCTTCATACACGCAATCGCAGAATTGAATATCCTGCTGCTGGAACCGAACGAGGTTGATCTCGCCGCAAGTGACGTTCGGGTGGGGCACGTTCGCAAGGTTCTGAAGCTTGGGGTCGGAGGCCGGCTCAGAGCAGGTATCGTGAACGGTGTGCCCGGGACCGCGGTAATCGAATCGCTGGATGAGCGCCACATGCGCGTTCGGTTTGAACCGGATGAGCGCTCCGCGCTACCGGGTCGGCCCGACGCGGCGTCGCCCGTTCCGGTGGATCTTCTCCTCGGTCATCCGCGCCCAATCGTCCTGCGTCGGCTCCTGCGCGACCTCTCCACGATCGGCATTCGCCGGCTCATTGTGACTCCCACCGAACTCGGCGAGCGGAGCTACCTCGGCGCTACCATGTGGCGTGACATCCGCCCTCTCCTGATTGAAGGCGCGGCTCAGGCCGGTGTCACTCGGCTCATGGAAGTCGCGCGGTGTGACTCGCTCGCCGGCGGTATCCGCAGTGCGGCAGGTGCCGATCAGTTGCGGGTCGTGCTGCATCCGACTGCTGAGCGGAACCTCGGAGCGGCACTGGACGACGGTTTGGCGGGCAATCTGCTCCTGGCCGTGGGGTCGGAGCGCGGCTGGACCGGCAAAGAACTGGAAATGCTGACCGAAGCCGGGTTTGAGGTTGCCGGCATGGGAGGGCGAACATTGCGCACCGAAACCGCGGCCGTGGTGGCGGGCTGGATGGCTATCACCGCATTCGCTACTTGACGCGACCGGTCAGACTTCGATATATCTATGGAGCACAACAACCAGGAAGGTCCGAATGTCACGGAAGTGTTCAATAACCGGCAAGAAGCCGATGTCCGGCAACAATGTTTCTCACGCACACAACAAGACACGTCGGTATCAACTGCCGAATATCAAGAAGAAACGGATCTTCGTCCCGGAGCTTGACAGGCACGTCCGCCTCAAGCTCTCAACACGGGCGCTTCGTTCAATCAGCAAGGTTGGTCTCCTGGCGTACCTCAAGAAGAACAATCTGCAACTTCAAGATGTAATCTAGACCGCACGAACCGGGGACCGGGCTCCGGCTGCCTACACTTTCCCGGATTTCTTGACAATCTCCATCGCCTCCGAGAGCTGGAGCTTCTCTATCGCCTCACCCGTTCTCCGTTCTTCGGGCAGGGTTATGTTCTTCTTGCCAAACTTGATGTACGGCCCGTACCTCCCCTCGTAGATGGCGATCTTCATGCCTGACTGCTCATCTGTCCCGAGATCACGGAGGAGCTTGGAGCCCCGCCCCTTCTTCGGCTCTGCGAGGATTTCCAGTGCACGCCCCAGCGACACGGAGTATACGTCGTCGCCGGCCTTCAGACTCCGAAAATCACCATCGTGCACGACGTACGGTCCAAATCGACCATTGTTTGCAACCACCTCGTTTCCGGTCTCGGGATGCTGCCCGAGTGTTCTCGGGAGGCTGAGCAGTTTCAGCGCGAGCTCAAGCGTTGTGTCCTTCGGAGTCACGTCTTTCGGCAGCGTGGCACGCCTGGGTTTTGGGGTCTCGTCTGTCTTCTCTCCGAGTTGAACGTAGGGGCCGTACCGTCCGACAAGACAGAAGACGGGCTCGCTGGTTTTCGGGTCATGGCCGATTGGAACCGGGCCTCGTTTCTGTATTTCGATGATTTCCAGAACATCGTCTTCGGTGAGATCGGCGGGCGCTATTTCCTCCGGAATGGAAGCATGGATTTCCTGCCCATCAATATTGTGGACGATGTACGGCCCGAACTTCCCAATCTTGATCGGCGGAACATTCTTAAGCTGTGGGAGCTGAACCGTCCGGCAGTCGTTCGGATCGATCTCAGATTCCCGCATGCTGACCCGGTGTCTGAGGCCGTCTTCCCCGAGATAGAACTCACGGAGGTAATCCAAACGGTGGGTGCCTCCGTCAGCGATCCGGTCCAGGTTCGCCTCCAGTTCCGACGTGAAGCTGTACTCAACAAGGTAGTGGAAGTGCTTCTCGAGCAACTGCATCACCGCGTAGCCCGTGAATGTAGGAATCAGCGCATTGCCCTGCCTCCGGACGTACTTCCGCTCAAAGAGCACGCTGATGATGGAGGCATAGGTGGACGGTCGCCCGATGCCCTCTTTCTCCAATCGCTGCACAAGACTCGCGTCGGTGTACCGTGCGGGGGGCTTGGTTTCGTGATAGAGACTCTCCAGGCCGTCGAGGTCCAGAAGCTGATCCTCGGTAAGTTCCGGCAGGAAGGTTTCCCGGTCATCAAGCGCGGCATCCGGATCGTCCTTCCCTTCCACGTACACCCGGATAAACCCCGGAAAGAGAATGCGGGTCCCGGTGGCCGTGAAGACTGCATTCTGGACGTTGATCTTGGCAGTAGTCGATGATTTCTGCGCGTCAGCCATCTGGCTCGCGAGGGTCCGTTTCCAGATGAGCTCGTACAACGCCCGCTCGCTGCCCGAGAGTTCCGTCTCATCCGGGTGCGCGAAATGCTCGCCGGCCGGACGGATCGCTTCGTGCGCTTCCTGTGCATCCTTCGCCGAAGGTTTGAACTGGCGCGCCTCGGGCGAGAGATACTCGTCCCCGTACAACTCCGTTACGGCCGACCGTGCGCCCAGGATGCCCTCCTCGGAGATCACCGGCGAGTCTGTCCGCATATAGGTTATGAATCCCTGCTCGTAGAGGCGTTGGGCGGTTCGCATTGTCTCCCGTGCCGAGAGCCGGAGCTTCCGATTACCCTCCTGCTGGAGGCTGGAAGTGATGAACGGCGCGGTCGGACGCGAAGTGATCCGCTTCTCCGCAACTGAGGAAACCTTCCAGGCATCATCGGCGAGCGCGACGGTGAGCTTCCTGGCCTCGTCCTCGGTGAGAACTACAACATCACGCCCCTCGAGCACCGTACCGTTGATGGCATCAAAATCGCGACCGCTCGCGACACGCCGGCCGTCCACACTCTCCAGCCGGGCCTCAAAGCCCTGGCCCGCCGGATCTGTTGACCGACGCAGGCCGGCTTTGAGATCCCAGTAGACGGCCTTGGTGAAGGCAATCCTCTCCCGTTCTCGATCAACGATCAGTCGCAGACCCGGGGATTGGACGCGACCGGCTGAAAGGCCGTACGCAATCTTCTTCCAGACAAGAGGACTCAGGGTGTATCCGTAGAGCCGATCCAGGATCCTGCGCGTCTCCTGCGCGTTGACCAGACTGGAATCGATCTCGCGCCCGTGGGCGAGCGCGTGCTCAATTGCCGGGCGGGTGATCTCATGAAAGACCATACGCCGGACAGGCACCTTGGGTTTCAAGAGCTGCACAAGGTGCCAGGAGATGCTCTCTCCCTCGCGGTCCTCATCAGTGGCAAGCAGCAGTTCGTCGGCGTCTTTCAGCTTCTGTTTCAGGTGCCGTACAACCTTGGTCTTGTCCTTCGGCGTGATGTAGAGCGGCGCGAAATCGTTATCTACGTCGATTCCCAGTCGTGACCACTCGTACTCCTTCATCTTCTGAGGGATGTCCGAGGCTTTCTGCGGGAGGTCCCTGACGTGACCGACACTCGCTTCAACCTGGAAATGCGGTCCGAGAAACTTCTTGATGGTGCGTGCCTTTGTCGGGGACTCAACGATTACCAGTGTCTTTTTTGGCATTCCCTATCCTTGGCCACTATGAATACAGTCTGGCGCTTGTGCTTGTAAAGGGGTCCACGCGATCAGGAATCCTTCCCTCTCCAGAACTGCCGGTAGCTTCTGAACAGGTAGCTGATGCTGAACCGGTCGGGAACTGGATCGTCGCCGCCGGTGTAGAGGCCTCCCATGCAACGGAGGACCCTGGCCCCGCCGAGCACAAACCCTCCCAGGCCGTGTTTCAGGACAGCCTGTCTGCTGTACTCTGAGCAGGTGGGTGTGTAGATGCACCGGGATGGGATGACGGGTGATATCAGCTTCTGGTAGAGCCAGATGGGAAGTGTCAGGATCGAGCGGACGGCGATGAGGAATCTTGCGGTTGCACGGTCTTTCTCGCTCATCAGCTCACCTTGATCCGAAGGAGGGGCCTTGGTATCATTCCAAGGTACCGAGAGACACGAGGACTGGCAAAGGGTGAGCAGAAGCAGAGGTAGAAATCGATCCCGCCGTAAAGGCGGACGCAACCAGAATTCGGGGCGGCAGCAGCGCGTATTTGACCCCGCGAAGCATTTCATGCCGCCTCCCGTTCCGCAGCGGGAGTATGAGCCGTGCCCGATCTCAGGCGAACCTATCCAGAATGTCATCACTGCCATCGCGGATCCTGAATCCGGCCGGCCTGCCAATTTCGACAGCGTGATCCAGCGTCTCGCCGAATCCGAGGAACTCCAGCCGAATGAGGGCATCTGCTATCTCGGTCGTGGGAGCTTTGGCGTTCTCGTTGACGAGAAGGGCAAGAAACCTCGCTACTATGTTCGAAAACGAATCCAATTTGAGGATGAGCATGAGAAGTATCCGTGGCGTCGCGAACTCAGCCCCGGTATCTCAAGAGACTATGTTCCGGCCCCGCAACGGCTGAGTGAGCTCTACGACGAGGCGGAGGCTGTCGTGGCGGACAACGGATTCGGTCGGAATCATCAATCGATCTATCTTCCCAAGAACGACTGAGCGGTTTGCCCCCGTCGTGCCTATGGACTATGATGGCGCCATGGAAGGGGTTGCCCTCCCTCAATCACTCTCCGAAGCGAATATCTACATGGTTGGCATCAAGGGTACCGGAATGGCCGCTCTGGCCGAAATCCTCGTGGCCGGGGGCGCTCACGTAACCGGCTCCGACACCGCGGAGAAGTTCCAGACCGACGACCTGTTGCGGTCCCTCGATCTTTGCTACGCCGAAGGCTTTGCTGCCTCTAACCTGCCCGATGAAATCGATCTGGTCATTTACTCGGCGGCCTACGACCCCGCGAATCATGAGGAACTGGTCGCCGCCACCGCCCGGGATTTACCGCTGATCACCTACGCAGAGGCGCTGGGCGAACTCTCAGGGTCCATGCCGTCAATCGGCATTGCCGGAGTACACGGCAAGACCACCACCGCGGCTCTCTGCGCCGCCATTGTTCGGGCGGCAGCTCTTCCGGGCACCGTCCTGGCCGGGAGCGCGCTCAGCGACCTTGGCGGCCGCGCGACGCTCGTTCAGGGCCGATCGTTCTTCATCGCCGAGACCTGCGAGTACCGGCGCAATTTCCTCCGCTTCCGCCCGTCAGCCATTGTGATTACCAACATTGAGGCCGATCATCTGGACTACTTCCGTGACCGGGCCGACATCATCTCCGCGTTCGAGGAGTACGCCCGCAGTCTGCCTCTCCGGGGAGAGCTCATCTACTGCATCGATGATGACGGAGCCTGCGAGATAGCGGACTCAATCTCGCGGGAGCGACCGGACATCCGATTGACCGCGTACGGAGAGCGTGCCGACGGTGAAGGACATGTCGCCTACCTCCCGGCCCCGGACGGGGAGATTCGCTTTTCCGTTGGTCACCGATCGTTCACGCTTCGGATTCCCGGAAAACACAACGCCTTGAACGCGGCAGCAGCGCTCATTGCGGTAGACCGGGCCCGACAGATTACTCACCGCGATGCGGGCGAGCATGTTGACGACGTTGAGTTTGCAGCGGCTGCGCACGACGCGGTGTTGGAGTTCCACGGTACCCGACGGCGCAGTGAGATTGTTGGAGAAGCCGGTGGAGTGCTGATCCTTGATGACTACGCACACCATCCGACGGCAATCACCGCGACCCTCGCCGGGTATCGGGATTTCTATCCGGGGCGCCGGCTCATTCTTGATTTCATGTCGCACACCTACTCTCGGACCAAAGCACTCCTGGACGAGTTTGGGGAGGCCCTCGCGGCCGCCGACATTCTGATCCTGCATGAGATCTACGCCTCCGCACGGGAGGAGAATCCTGGTGACGTTGACGGAGAACAGCTCGCCGAGGCGGCCCGTCACCATGGTGCGTCGGTTCACTTTGTCCCACAGGTCGCAGAAGCGCTTCCCCTGGTGGAACGCATTGTGCAGCCCGGTGATCTGTTCGTTACAATGGGCGCCGGCAACAACTGGGAACTCGGTCGGGCTTTCTTGAACAGACTCGAGGAACGGGAGGCAGTTTCGTGATCAGTATGACCGGGTATGGGTATGCAGAGCGGCACGACGAGCGATTCTCGGCCGTTGTGGAGGTGAAATCCTACAACAATCGGTACCTGGACATAAGCTGCTCGCTTCCCGGTATTCTCGGTCAGCTGGAGGCGCAGATCAGAGACAGGCTCGCCGCCGTTGCGCGGAGAGGCCGGGTTGAGGTGTTCGTGCGATTTCGGGATAACGAGGAAGACCTGGCCGTCACCGTGGACAAGAGTGTGGTTAATGGATATCTCAAAGCATTTGCCGAGTTGCGGGCTCACGCCGGAATTCATGAAGAAGTGCGATTGGACCACCTTCTGTCGCGCGAAGGCGTTCTGAAGAGCGAACGAATGGTAGACGCAGACCGTGCCTGGTCGGTCATTGAGCCCCTCCTGGGCGAGGCGCTCCAGGATTTCGTGCCCAGCCGAGAGGCCGAAGGCCGGCGTCTGGCTCTGGACATAGAGAGCCAGATCGAGAAGATCGATCAGTGTGTTCAAGCCTTCGAGACACATGCCGGCGAGATTGAGGAGACCATACGAAACAATCTGAAGAGTCGGTTTGCCGAGGTGCTCGGAAACGAAATCGACGAGAATCGTGTGCTGAGCGAGGTTGCGGTGCAGCTGACCCGATTCAGCATCAACGAGGAGATCGTGCGATTGCGGGTCCACCTGGACAGCTTCCGCGAGATCGGGTTTGGCGACGGCGCGGAAGGACCGGTGGGCAAGAAGCTGGACTTCCTGTGCCAGGAGCTCAATCGGGAAATCAACACGACCGGGTCCAAGAGTATCCTCGTGGAAGTGAATCAACAGGTTGTCCAGGCCAAGGATGCGCTCGAGAATGTGCGGGAGCAACTGCGTAATGTCGAGTAGGAGTGGTCGGTGAAGATCGCGATTTCCGGGAAGAGCGGATGTGGCAACTCAACGGTGAGTCGGATCGTGGCGAAGCGGCTTGGCTACAAGCTGGTGAACTACACCTTCCACTCAACGGCCCAGGAGATTGGCGTTTCGTTTGACGAGATGTGCGAGATGGCCGAGCAGGACGACAAGTGGGACCTCTATGTGGACGAGCGCCAGGTGGAGATGGCCCGCGAGGGCAACACCGTTCTGGGCTCCCGTCTCGCAATCTGGGTGCTGGAGGATGCCGATTTTCGGGTCTATCTTGACGCTCGAATGGAAGTGCGCTCCACACGAATCCAGAAGCGAGAGGGCGGCGAACTGGACCAGATCAGCGCGAAAACGGCCAGGCGAGACCGGCGCGATCATGACCGCTATCTCAGGTTGTACGACATAGACAACAATAACTTCAAGTTCGTGGATCTCGTGGTGGACACTGAAGACATGACGCCGGAAGAGATTGCCGACCTCATCATTGAGTCGTCCGGCGCCCGCCCGGCCGCTATTCGATAGAACTCGGATCGGCGAGGGCCGCCAGCAGACGCTGGATCTTTGTCCGAGTCACCACGAACTCCGATGCTCCGTCCCGATAGACCGAGTAGTAGTTTGAGTTCTGCGGCACAAACTCCAGGAGAACGGCGGGTCCTCCGGTGTTCAGGTGATATGTGATGGACACCTCCGGTGCCCCGGACGCAGGCTCTCTGATTTCGGCATCCAGCTGAAGGCCAATCAGCCATTGATAGAGATCCCGAAACACTCCGTCTTCCAGTTCCTCTCCATCGAGGGAGAAGGTCTCCACCGGATCGTCGTCGTCGCTCTCACCTGGCGCTCGTTGAATGGTGGCGACGTACGTATCGGATGCGCTTTCCACGACGATTGAATCGACGAGATCGATATTCACGATGAACATGAACGGACTGATCGTTTCGTACGGAGTAATTGAGATCAACTCTTCCACCCCGCGAACCACGAACACCGACCCGCCGTCTGCGAATCTGCCGTATCGCCCGTCGGAAGTGGCCTCACCCAGGATCAAGTGGAGTTCGTTGTCGACATCCCGGACACGCAGGCCCGCGCGAGCGGGATCAAGGCCATAGCTCTGCAACTCCTGTGGATCATCATCCACGTAGCGAAGGATCCCGACGGATGGGAGCGCTTCCATCACTGAGTCGATCCAGGTCGGGGACACCTGATAACGACGCGAGTACGGTTCGGTGATTGCCATCGCTGCCAGCGACATCTCCGGGTCTTCATCATCCTCTGCCATTGTGGTCGCCCTGACCGTACGGCCGGCGACCGTTCGAATCTCAATCTCCTCCAGAGTCTGCGGATTGAGTTGCGGCACAGTCTTGTCCCGCAGGTCGTCTATTGAATAGAAGAAGGGTGATATCCACAGGCTGGATACCGAATACACGGTTGCGCTCCGTGATGTCTGGACATAGTACGCGTCACCGCCCGGTGTCCGGCTGCCCACCAGGACGGTGACCGGATCCGCATCGCTGAGCGTGGCAGTCACGCGTACCGCAGGCTCGGACAGGCCATACGGCTGCAGCGCCTCCGGCTGCTCGTCTATCATCCGCTCCGACATCAGCGAAGTGAAGCTGCCGATTACCCGGCTAATTCGGGAGTCACTGAACAATACGTCATAGCGGTATTCAGGCACGAACGTGGCGTTTGCATCGGCGGTGAGAACCAGGCGGTCATCAGGATGCTCCACCAGTATCTCGGTGATCGACTCCCAAGGGATATCCAGCATCGATACTCGATCCGAACTTGAATCCACTGGGCCAGCAGGCAATTCGTTCTCGCCTGCTCGCCGGACCACGATGAGAACCACGACGAGCGCAGCGATGACCAGTACGGCGATGAGGAGTCTGAGCCACCGCGTCACAGGTGCCGTCTCCTCAACCAGATCACCAGGCCGGTGATGAGGATGCCGAGCGGGATGACAACCACAAACAACCCGGCAAAAATGAGCACCTGGATTCCGGTGAGCTGCATGGGGAACTGGAGGGTGAACTTTGCCCGGATGGAGAGGGTCTCCTGCTGATTCTGGACCCATCCGATTGCGTTCAGAATGAAATCGAGATTACCGGGAATGTAGCCGAACGGATAAATGGGACCGAGGAAGCGGGCGTTTCCGATCACCACGATCCGGGAGATCTCTTCGCTGGACGCAAACTCGGTGTCTATCGCGGCCACAGCCGTAATGAAGGGCCCCGGGATGTCTCCGGCGCTGCGGGCAGAATCCTGGTTCTCCAGATTCACGCGGACGAAACTGTCCCCCGATGTCTGGGCGAGCGGCTCAATTGTTACGCCGCGTGGTTTCTGGGGGAGGATTTCGATTGGTCTGCCGTACGGCATCATGATGGGGCTGCGAGCCTCAATAAGCGACTCGGTGATCGAATGGGCCGTAAGGTCGGGCACGAGCTGGAACTCGTTGCCGGTGTGGTAGTTCTGGTTTCCCTCAATCACCACGCCTTGCGACAACCGGAGTCCGTATCCCGACAGGAGATCATTGAGGACGGGGAGTTCTTCCAGGAGGACATCAACCATGAACACCGCGCGACCGCCGGATTCCAGGAAGTCCCGGATCTTCTGCGCTTCGCCTTCGCTGATATCGGAGCGGATACCAAACATCAGGAGCACCGCCCCGTCCTCCGGCACCTGGGGCGCCTGGATCAGATTCAGGCTGCGAATCTCGTAATTCTCCGCGGCGAGATTGGCAGCCAGATCGCCAATCTGCTCCACAGGGGCTTCTCCCCGGCCGGTTGTCTGGTAGATGATCGGCGTCTTTCCAGTGGCCACGTAGATCAGCGCATTGGTCACCCTGCGCTCAACATTGAGTCCCATGATGACTGGGGCCTGGGGATTCCGATCGTCAATGCTGTACAGATCAAGAATGCCTATCGGCCGATAGTTGTCCTCTGTGGCAACAATGACACTCCCATTCCCGAGACCTTCACCGTCCGGATCGTACTGTGCAACAAAGCCGGGGTTGGCATCGGCATCAATCGTTTCAATTCTGATCCATGGAGAGGCCTGTTCGTACCGACCGAGCGCCTCCATGACCTGTGCCGGTTCTTCATTCCGCCGCGCGAGCACGTAGAATGTTACCTGTTCGTCCAGTTCGTCGACGATTCCTCGTGTCTGCTCGGAGAGGGTGTAGACATTGTTCTCCGTCATATCGATCTGGAGATCAAGCTGAGCGACCAGCAGGTTGACGACAATTGCCGCCACCACAACCGTGAACGTGATCACTGATGCGTAGCCGCCGTACCGGAGCTTCGGGTTCTTCAAAAGTGCCGTTAGGCCCTTGGACTTTCTCAAGATGTTCATAGTTGCCCCCTACGCCCAACGTCGCTTTTCGATAACTCGAACGGTGACAAAGAGAAACACCGAGGTGAAACTGAGGTAGAAGACGGTCTCCTCCAGTTTCAACAGGCCGAGTGTGAAACTGTCAAATCGATCTATGAGACTGAACCAGTCTATGGTCTCCACGATAAGCCCTTCGAAGATCGTGGGATCGATGAAATGCAGCACCACGATTGCGATTGCGCCGATAATGCCGACCGCACCGGCAGCGATCCAACTCTTCGTGTTGAGGTAGAAGAAGAGGCCAATTGCAATCACGAGGCCCGCTGCGAAGATTGTGCCGGACACGAGGTCCTGTGGGACAACACCCTTGATGGAACTGATGAACCAGATCAGCAGCAGTGCGAAGAAGGTGAAGAACGCGGCGCTCACCTGGTTCTCAGATACCGCGGAGACCAGTACACCGACCGCAATGAAGGATGAGCCGAGCAGCATGAAACCGATGTACCCGCCCACGGCTTCCCATACCGCAAGATCACCGAAGATCCCGATCACCAGCGCGTAGAGCACCGTGACGACCAGGGTCAACAGATAGACAACCAGTGCGGCAAAGAACTTGCCAAGGACAATGTCGGTGATCGTGATGGGACTCGTCAGGAGCAGTTGGTCTGTCCTCTGGCGCCGTTCTTCGCTGAGGAGTCTCATGGTCAGAAGCGGCACGGCGAAGAGGTAGAGGAAGAGAATGCTCCCCAGGAACGACGTGTAGTACGAACTCCCGGTCATGAGGTTGCCCATTGTGAAAAAGAAGCCGGTCAGGAGCAGAAACAACCCCATGAAAATGTAACCGGTGGGAGTCTGGAAGTAGCTCCTCAGTTCTCGAGCCAAAATTGCGGTCATCCCACACCCTCCTGTACTCCACTCGTCAGCTCGAGGAAAATCTCCTCGAGAGTCATGTTCTTCATCCGCAGTCCCACGAGCGGGACCTTGCTCTTGCTGAACGCCTCGAATACCTCTCTTCTGAGGTCCCGATCTCGCTCGCTTTCAATAAGCAGTTCCGTCGTGCCTTCCTCGGTTGCGGTCAGGACTTCCAACCTCGTCACGCCCGAGAGAGAGCCAACGATCCCTTCGGTCGTCTGTCTGTCGGCGACTGCCGTGAGAACAAGCTGACTGGTGTCGAAAATGCCGGCGCCGATCGTCGCAGGTTCGCCGTCGGCCACGATCCGGCCGTTGTTGATTATCATGACGCGTTTGCAGATTGCGCTGACCTCGTGGAGGATGTGTGAGCTCAGCAGGACTGTCCGATCCTGCCCGAGCTTCCGGATCAGTTCCCGTATCTCGATGATCTGCTTGGGATCAAGACCCGCCGTGGGTTCGTCCAGAATGAGTATCTCCGGGTTGCCCATGAGTGCCTGAGCGAGGCCGACGCGCTGACGGTATCCTTTGGACAGATTGCCTATGCGGCGGTTGAAGACCTCAACAATACCTACGGTGTGCAGGCCGCTTTCTATGCGATCCCTGATCTCGCTCTTCGGCACATGCTTGATTCGGCAGACGAAGTTGAGGAACTCTCGGACGGTCATCTCCCCGTAGATGGGCGGATTCTCCGGCAGGTAGCCCATTCGGCGCTTCACCTGTTCCGGGGCTTCGAGAATATCGGTACCGTCAATGATTACGTCTCCCTCGGTGGCGGAGAGATACCCTGTGAGGATATTCATGGTCGTGGATTTACCGGCGCCGTTCGGGCCGAGGAAACCCACGACCTCTCCCTTCGGTACCGAGAAGGTTATGTTGTCAACCGCTGTATGCGGACCATACCGTTTTGTAAGGTCGGTAACCTCGATCATCGGATGTCCTCCCTGTGACTGGGTGTGGGGGCAAGTCCACCCAACATACCTGCATTTGGGGGCAGGGACAATATCGATTTGCCTGCTGTGGCGACTGCTGGTAGAGTGAACCATGCCGCACGCAGAGTTCCGGTTCTACTAGGAACTCAACGATTTCCTGCCCGCCGGCCAACGGAAACTCACGATCAGCAGGTCGTTCATCGGCGCCCCCTCGGTGAAGGACACCATTGAGTCCTGCGGGGTGCCGCACACTGAAATCGATCTGATTCTCGTGGATGGCGAATCCGTCGGTTTTGACCACCATCTCGCCGGCGGTGAACGTGTGGCCGTCTATCCTGTGTTCGAAGGACTCGACATTTCACCGGTGACGCGCCTCCGCGCACGACCGCTACGTTGCCCCCGGTTTCTCGTTGATGCGAATCTGGGACGGCTCGCCCGGCTGCTGAGACTTCTCGGGTTCGACACCCGGTACGATCAGCAGATGGATGACGATGTGATTGCCGGCATCGCGGCCGAAGAGGGCCTCACCATCCTGACTCGTGACCGTGGGCTCCTGATGCGGCGGATCGTGACGCGCGGCTACTTCGTTCGAAGTCAGGCCCCGCGGACTCAGGCCGCCGAAGTGATGCGCCGATTTGATCTTCACGAGCAGGTGAGAACCTTCACGCGCTGCGTTGATTGCAACGGCCTGATCCAGCCGGTGCCCAAGACAGAGATCCAGGATCGATTGCCGCACAACACCCGACTCTTCTACGACACGTTCTATCGATGTTCGCAGTGTTCCAAACTATTCTGGCGAGGAGCCCACTGGAGAAACCTCCAAAGTCTGGTTGATGAGATCAGATCGACTGCCGCAGAGGACAACGGCTGACAACCCCGGACTTTACATGCGTGGAGCGCAACGCTATCTTCAGAGGGACCCAATTATCGTGAGGAGACGCACAGATGATCCTTCCGCTCAATCTTCTGGAGCAGTATAGAGACAACGTGTATGAACTGACCTGTGCGACCATTCGTCGGGCCTATCAGATCACGATGACGGGAGACGAGGAACTGGACGAGAACGACGGCAAAGTCGTCTCGACCGCAGTTCATCAGATTCTCACGAAGAAAGTTCAGTACCACATAGGGGAGTAGCGGCCTCCCTTTGGCTTCTGCGAGCCTGCGATCACCTGCGGTATTTCTCTTCGGACCAACAGCAGTAGGTAAGACGGATTTTCTCGAGCTTCTTGAGCCTGAACGGTACGAGATGGTCAGTGCGGATTCGTTGCAGGTTTACCGGAGACTGGACATCGGGACGGCCAAGCCATCGCCGGAGATCCGCGCTCGGTTTCCGCATCACCTGATAGACATTGTTGATCCCAGGGAACAGTTTGACGTGGGGGAGTTTGTCCGCCTTGCCGACGCTGCAATCAGCGAAATCCGGGCTCGTGGCCGGATACCAGTTGTTTCCGGCGGAGCGGGGTTCTATCTGAAGCAGCTGCTCTACGGACTGCCATCGGTACCGGCAAGTACGCCCGAGATCAGAACGATGGTTCAGGCGAAGCTGGAAGAACTCGGGCTCGCGGCACTCTACGAGCAGTTGAGGGCAATTGATCCTGCAACCGCGGCGCGCGTGGGCCCGGCCGACGGGTACCGGATCACCCGAGCTCTGGAGGTGTTTGAGACGTCGGGACGGCCGCTCTCGGACTTTCCGCCGCCGGATGAGCCCCGAAGTGACCTCACGGTCAGATGTATTGGGCTGGAACGACCGCGTCCTGAGCTTCATCAGCGCATTGAGACACGCGTTGCCGGCATGTTCGCGGCGGGGCTTCGCCGGGAGATTGAAGGTTTGCTCGCCGATGGGTATGGCGCTCAGGACCCGGGACTGGGAGGCATCGGATATCAGGAGTTTTTCGATCCCGACGGCAACCTGCGGCCGTCGGCCGAAGACGACGAAATCTCCACCGAGATTCGAAGGAACACCCGGCGGTACTGTAAGCGACAAATCACCTTCTTTCGGAGTATGCCGGAAGTCACGTGGATTCCTGCCGACGCCGTGGCTGTCTGCAGCGAGTTGCTTGACAGCTAGCAGGCCCTTCGGTATCTTTCTGTTTCCTACAAGTTTGAGAATGGAGTAGCAATTCGTGCCATGTGGACGCAAGCGTAAGCGGAAGAAGATATCGACGCACAAGCGCAAGAAGAAACTGAGAAAGAATCGCCACAAGAAGAAGGGCAAGTAGTCCTGTGCTCGCCGTGATCTCCGCGGCGGGCTCCTTTTCGCTGACAGCCAATATTGATCGCCACGCTCTCCACAGGGCAAGGTGTTTCATTCCGATCGCGGAATCTTCCGATACTTGTCATGAGTACATGACCGGAGTTCACGCGAGACGCGTGAACTCCACGCATGTATTTGTTGTGAGTACACAACCGGAGGTCACGCGGGGCGCGTGAACTCCATGCCTGTACTCGCTGTGGGTACACAGCCGGAGTTTGCGCGAGACGGGTGAACTCCACGGCTGTATTTGTCGTGAGTACACGACCGGAGTTTCCGCCATGTTTGAGAACGTAGCGAAAACTCCACGCATGTATACCGTTGCCCGATCACCGGGCGCGCGACAGCGGTAGGGGGTGGCGGGCAGGAAGCTGTGGATTGGCTAAACGAGATCTGGGTTCTCAGAACAATCATTCTCCCTGCGCTGGATGTAATGATCCTCGCGTTCCTGATATTCAAGGGATATCAGATCCTGGTCCAGACTCGGGCGGTGCAGCTGGTACGGGGTGCCTTTCTGGTGCTCATCACCTACGGTGTGGCTTACTTCCTGGATCTGCGAACACTCCGGACCATTCTTGACTTGCTCGCCCCGAGCCTTGTCATTGCCCTTGCCATAATCTTTCAGCCGGAGCTGCGAAAGATTTTTACCCGAATTGGACAGCGAAGGATTCTCCGGCTCGCTTCCGGGTCCGAGTCTCACGAGCTGGACGCCGTGCTCAGTGCGGCGGAGGTGCTGAGCTACCGTCGGCGAGGCGCCCTCATAGTCTTTGTTCGCAACGTCGGTCAGAAGAACATCATAGAAACCGGTACGCGTCTGGACGCGCAGGTCAGCTCCTCGCTCATCCTGACGATCTTCTCGCACGACACCGCGCTCCACGACGGAGCCGTAGTCCTTGACGAGGGCAAAGTCATCGCGGCCGGGTGCTTTCTACCACTGTCGGAGCAACAGGACGTTCGCCGCAGCTTCGGGACCCGTCACCGGGCGGCTCTTGGCCTTGCAGAAGAGACCGACGCAGTGATCCTGATCGTTTCCGAGGAGACCGGCGCCGTTTCACTCGCCTACGACGCTAATCTCTTCTATAACTTGAAGATTGAAGATATCCGCCGCCGCCTTGCCGAGCATCTCGAGCTTGTCATCCCAACCGAGCTGGAGGAGGATGCCGTTGGCATTGAAGAGTAAGCTCGGAAGACGACTGTTCGATGACTGGCCGGCGAAGGTGATTGCGTTAGCGGTTGCTGTTGTCGTCGTGCTTCTCTACGACATAGCCGGAGTCGGAGAGCGGTATTTCAGCATTCCGCTGGAACTCCAGCTATCCGAGAGCCTCGTGCCTGGTGAGCCGTATTCCAATCGGGTCCGGGTGACACTGCGCGGCGATGGGGAGGAGATCTTCCGTGTGCTGGAGGACGACATTGTCGCCCACGCGGACTTCTCCGGGCACGAACGAGATGGGGTGTATCG
>JAHOYX010000045.1 GCA_019038705.1 Spirochaetales bacterium | reverse complement strand
TCAGATCGTCAGTGCCGTCAATCTGATACTGATACTCCCGGATGGGCGCCGCTTCCATCATGTCCAGGGCCTTCCCGGTAGACAGCCCTTCCTTGATGTCGTACATCCGAATTGGGGCGATGTTCTTCTCCGCGGCAAAGAACGCGGTGTTTGCTCCCACGTTGCCGCTCCCGATGATGCCGATTAGTGCCATTGAGTTCTCCTGCTTGACGCTGAGGGCAGTATACACAGCGCCGTGCACGGTCGTCAGGATTCGGTTCTACTGGCCGGAGCAATCGACTCCGGGTATTGTAGAGAAGGTGCTGTCACTACAGGAGCGGCGGATGTCACAGAATGCGAACGAACGTATTGAATCTGATTCCATGGGTAAGGTGCCCATTCCCGGATGGGCCTACTGGGGAGCACAGACGCAGCGTGCGGTGCAGAACTTTTCAGTATCGGAGCACCGCATCCCACGACCCATGATCCGGGCGCTGGCATTGATCAAGAAAAACGCGGCGAGAACCAATGGCGATTTGCAGACCGTCCCGTCGGAACTTGCCGTGGCAATCGAAGCGGCCGCCGATGAGGTGCTGAACGGCAAGTGGGACGAGCACTTCCCGGTTGATGTGTTCCAGACCGGCAGCGGCACGAGCTGGAACATGAATGCCAACGAGGTCATCGCCAATCGCGCCTGCGATATTCTCGGGCATCCGATCGGAAAACGACATCCTGTGCACCCCAATGATCACGTGAATCGCGGCCAGTCGAGCAATGATGTAATACCGAGCGCAATCCACATCGCAAACCGTATGGAGGCCCCCGGCCTTCTTGATGCCGTCCGTCGTCTCGGGGCGAGCTTCCGGGCGAAGGCGGAGGAGTTCGCGTCGGTCGTCAAGATCGGTCGGACACATCTGCAGGACGCCGTACCCATGACGCTCGGCCAGGAGTTCGAGGCGTACGCCGTGCAGATGAAGAAGAGCGTCGAGCGGATCGAACGCACGCTGCCGAATCTGGAAGAGTTGGCGCTTGGCGGCACCGCCGTAGGCACCGGATTGAACGCTCATCCGGATTTCGCAGAGCGTTCAATCGCCGGGATAGCTGAAGAGACCGGCGTACCGTTCCGGGCGGCGGAGAGTCGGTTTGAATCCATCGCTAATCGGGACGCCCAGGTGGAGCTTGCTGGCGCTTTGAACTCACTGGCCGTCAGCCTGATGAAGATTGCCAACGATCTTCGGCTCCTGGCCGGCGGCCCGCGAGCGGGGCTCGGTGAGATCACCCTCCCCTCTCTGCAGCCGGGCAGTTCCATCATGCCGGGAAAGATCAATCCGGTGATTCCCGAGATGATGATCCAGGTTGCCGCACATGTCATGGGCAAGGTCGCCGCAATCTCGGTCGGCGGACAGAATGCTCCCCTAGAACTCAACATGATGAACCCGCTCATTGCCTACGAGACCCTGTCGGCCATCTCTATCCTCACCGAAAGCTGCAAGGCCTTCGCCACGCGATGCGTGGACGGAATTGTGGCGGACGCAGAGCGGTGCAAATATTGGATTGAGTGGAGCCTGGCACTTGTCACGCCACTGGCAAACCGGATTGGCTACGACAAATCGGCCGAGCTCGCGCACATCGCGTTTGAGCAGAAGCGCACGATCAGAGACGTCGTGAAGGAGTCGGGATTGATGAGCGACGACGAGGTGGATGAGCTTCTGGACCCGAAGTCGATGATTGGTTGAGGCCGAGACCGGCAGACGGAAAGACAGCTCCAACGACATGTACAAATTCGTCTGCAATGTCCGGGACGCCTCCCAGGACCGAGTTCACGGCCCCGACAGGAAGTTGGCTCGATCCATCCCCATTCTTCGCGGCAGTCCGCAATTCCTTCATATCAGGCCAGATCGCGAAGCACATAGAGCGGGACGGACTCAAACTCAGGACCCCTGAGGAACCAGTTACTCACTTGGTCCGGCGCAAACGCGAGCGCCGTCTCGGTCACGGCCAACTGACCCGACCTCACTGCACGTTCGCCGAGGTGAAAAATGAAATTGAGGGACTCCGACACGATTTCGCTGGTTTCTCCGGATGCCTCATACCGCGTGTTGCCGACGTGGAGTCCCATTCGCCAACTGATTGGTGTGGTGACGGAGAACTGCTCAATATTCATCAGCACCCGATTGAGGACCAGCCGTATAGCGGGAATCAATGCCGTAACCCGCTCCCCGTCAAACGGACACAGCAGCACACCGTCGTCCTCTTTCCAGACCCAGATTCTTCCCCCAACGCCGGCAAAGGAACGTGTGAGGATACCTTGAAGAGTGCGTCGAAGGGTTCGCAGCAGATCCTCGCTGGACTTTCTCCGTAGTTCTTTCATGTGATCAAGGCCAACGTAGAGCATCTGGAAGGTGTATTCCTCGCCGGGCTCCACATCATCCCAAACGCTTCCCGATGGATAGATCTCCGCGGGCACGGGGATCTGCACCTGCCTGGATCCTGCTTCGCCCGATGTCGCAAATTCCACGACCCGCCCGAACCGCGCCGTGGTCAACCCCTTCCGGAGGAGACGTCCATCAATGTAGTCGGAAGCTCCGCGTTGAAACGCCTCCGCAATGTCTTTCAGCGTGCCGTTTCGGTCCACGACGCCAAATCGACTTGAGACCGAGTCCTCCAACAGTTTCAGACGGGGACGAATCGATGCAATAGAGAGACCCGTGATGTCCAGGTAGATGAAGGTGTCGTGAGTAACCTCTTCAAGGACCGGCTTCAGGTCACCTGTCGGGTACACTTCAACGGAGTGGTTCTTGCTTCTCCCCAAAGCGTCGAATCCTTCAATGCAGCTCCTGGTGTCGGTGAAAAGCAGGACACGCACCGCTACACGAACCTCACTGAGTAGGTATGGAGACCCTCGCCGGAACTGGTACGGATTCTCTCAAATCGGCTGGACAGGCTGTGATCCAGGCTGGGAAGAACTGCGGCCGAAATCGTGAGACTGTCCTGCTGCCCGTATCTGGAATCAATATCCCAGAGTCTCTTCACGGTGTCGACTTTGAGTTCGGTACCGTCCGACTGATACTCGCACGGACCGTTGTGGATGGTCAGGCGGACACGGAGACCTCCAGGAAGCGGGCAGGAGACCAGGTTGTAGAGGAAGATCTCATGAAGGGCCTCGACGGCAGAGTGAACCGCGCGTTGATTCTCCTCCTCGAACGTGAAGGCGAACAGGCCCCCGTCACCTTCCCATCCCCACAGACGCCCATTCCGGCGTTCAACGGACTCGGCCACCATCTGTCGGAGCGTCTGATAGATCCCCTGCATGGATTCCTGCCCGTGCGTCTTCACCAGCTCGGAATTGCCGGCAACGTCAACGCCCAGAAACGCCATGATGTAGGTCTCTCCTTCACGCAGAACGCCCCAATTCCTGGTGGTTCGAATGGCGCGGTCTTCCACAAACGAGCCACTCTCGGAATCGTACCGATAACCCGTGTCCAGGATCCCCGTCACGATTGCGTTCAACCGGGGGATCTTGTACTTCCGGCCCGCCATTCCCACCCGTTCCAGGCTCATCAACAGGCCCACGAAATCCAGAAAAAAATCTGTCTCTGCTACGTCCTTGACAATCTGGCCGGCTGCGGTTCTGTTCGGAATCGGGACCGACAGAGGAAAGCCCGTCCGCTCGTGGAGATCGTATGTGCCAAACACTCGCCGAGCCACATGGATCATTGTCTTGACTTCCATGGACTCGGTAAGCGCTCGAACGGCGAGTGTCCGGAGGCGCCCCTTAACACGCATGAGGGCAGTATACCGCTTTGAGTGCCGGCGGCATAACTACTCGTAGATCGTTACGGTGTAGTTGCCGTACGATTCGGGCGAGTAGCTTGTTACCACCAGTTCGAAGAATGCCGTGCGGTCCGGAACAAACTCAATTCGCGAGTTGGAATCGGAGCCGCCGTCGTCATCGCGAAGGATAACGGTGCCGAACTGATCACGAAGGACCGCCTGCGCGTCAAAGGCGGAGGACATGACATCTATGACCACGGTCCTGCCGGCCTGGGCCTGGAATTCATGGATGTCGTACGATTTGCCGCTGATGTCGGTCTCGTCGTTGGGCGTGAGTTGTCCCCTCGTTGAGAGTATCTGGCGGCCGGCAGCAGCCCTGGTGAAGAATATCGTGTAGAGACCGCTCTCGGCGTAACCCAGGGGCGATGCGTAGACCTCGTGGATTCCCGACCGCTCTGCGTTGAATGTGAGGCGAGAGTTGTAGTTGCCTGCCGAATCATCATCGGTCCACTCCAAACCACCCGGATCCACGATCCGCAGGAAACTGTCAAAGCTGTCGGACTCGAGGGTTATCTCAACTCGCTCGTCCCGCTCGGCGTGAAAGGTGAATCGTTGATAGTGAATACCGTCCAGCTGTGGCGATCGCGGCCCAAGCTGACCATTGATGACATCCCCATCCTCCAGCCGGTAGCCGTCCGACAGAGCCTCGATCCGTACGGTCGATTCCCGGACTGAAAGCGTGTACTCACCGCGACCGCCGTAGCTCGAGACCGTGATTGTGGCGATTCCGGAGTCGCCAAATGCATAGAGCAAATGGGAATCCGTCGAGTTCCCGTAGTCGTCGCTGTAGAGATCGGCACCGTCCGAATCATCTATCGAGAGAATCGTGTCGATCTCGAATGAGGAGAGATCAACCTCCACGGCCTGCCCGGGAAAGCCCTGCAAGGAATACACCGCTGAGTTTCCAATCAGATCGGCCGCAATAATCTCCCCGATTCCAATGAGGATCACCTCTTCCTCGACCACGGCCACCTCGTACTGACCGGTCTCCCCGTAACCGAAAGAACGAACACCAACGCGCGCTGCACCGTCAGTAGCCGATGTGAATCCAACGCTGGAGTTGGTTCCCATGGTGTCGTCGTTTTCCATGATCCCACCGCCGGGAAGCTCAACGATCAGGTAGGTGTCAAAGTCGACCGAAGACACGTCCACGCGCAAACGAATCCCGGCAGAGACGGGAAGGGGGTACCAGTCGATGTAGGATCCGCCATCGGCCTCGTCATCCCCTGATTCCAGATTCCCGGTGAGGAAGCCCCCCACCGCAAGAGCGGCGTCACCGCTTGCGAAGACTATCTGCAGCATGTACTCTGCCGGACCCGGCCAGACCAGGCTCGCAGCGTAACCAGTGGTGACCCCGATAGCGAGCGATTCACCCTGAACAACGCTGCGAGAAGTTCTCGCGGCACCGCGACCGCCGATGATCTCCTCCACCGATTGGCCACCTCGCCGGACGAGCAGGGTCATTGGCGCGTCAACCGAGACGGCGACCGCTTCAATCCTCCCGTCGGCTGGCGCCTGGATATCGTACCAGTCCACCGCACCGGAGGCGTAGGAAGCGTCGTCGCCCGCGAGGCTGCCGTGCGCCCGGACGAGAACCAGAGAGTCCGCCTGCGCAAATGCACCGACGACAAGAACCACAGCTACGATCAGGGAGAATAGTGCTCGTTTCATATCAACATCAGTGTAGCGCACAAGAAGACCGAGTACCACGGAATGGCCGGCGGCGCTGCCTGTCACTATCTTTCGATCATGAGCGAGATCGTCATTGAGGTTGAACACCTGTACAAATCCTACGCGGATACCATGGCTGTGCAGGATCTGAGTTTTCGCGTTACCGCCCAGCAGTGCCACGCATTCCTCGGACCGAACGGCGCCGGCAAGACTACCGCCATGAAGGTGCTCTACGGCAAGGCGAAGCCGGATGACCACCCTGAGACGCGAATCAACGTGCTCGGCTATGATCCCCGACTCCAGGAGCTGAAGATCAAGACCCTCAGCGGTGTGGTGCCCCAGGAGGACAATCTGGACCTGGAGCTGAACGTGCAGCAGAACCTCCAGATATTCAGCAAGTTCTACAATCTCTCCAGAGCCCACGCCCAGCGCCAGATTGACTACCTGCTGGAGTTCATGGAACTCACCGAGAAACGCAAGTCGCAGGTTCGGGAACTCTCGGGAGGAATGAAGCGCCGCCTCATCATCGCCCGGTCACTCCTCAACAATCCGTCCTTGCTCATCATGGATGAGCCCACCACCGGACTGGACCCGCAGGTTCGTCAACTCATCTGGGATAAGCTCCGCGAACTGATGAGGGGGGGCGTCACTATCCTTCTCTCGACCCACTATATGGAGGAGGCCTACCAGATCGCGGACGTCCTGACCATCATGGACAAGGGGCGCAAGATCATGGAGGGTGCCCCGAGAGAACTCCTGGAGAGCCAGGTGGAGGGGCACGTTCTGGAAGTGACTGATCTCGAATACAGTGACCAATTTGAGTCCGCAATGGACGGCAGCCCCTTCCGGAAGGAGCAATCGTCACAGCGGGCCATTTACTACGCGGCCGATGGGAGTGCCCTGGAACAAGCTGCCGGCCACATCCCGCGGGAGTCGTTCATCATGCGGAAGAGCAACCTGGAAGATCTCTTCCTTCGAGCAACCGGGAGACACCTGAATGAGGGGCAATGAGTTGGTCGTACGAGTACCGGTAACCGAACCTCCGTTCATCAGTCGCATTGTCAGCGTCTGGTATCGACATGTACGGGTCTATTCGCGGCATCTGATCAGCAACGCACTTCCGCCGTTCCTGGAGCCACTGATATTCCTGATCGGGATTGGGCTGGGTCTCGGAAAGTACATCGACACCATGGACGGCTTCCCCTACCTCGAGTACCTCGCCTCGGGGCTTCTGATGACCGCGGCAATGTTCACGGCCGCGTTCGAGTGCACATTCGGCACATACATTCGACTGGAGTTTGACAAGGTGTATGACGGAATGCTCGCATCTCCGCTGACGGCCGGAAATCTGATGGTCGGAGAGATGTTGTGGGCCGGTACAAAGGGCTTCGTATTCACAGTGTCCGTGCTGATTGTGGTAACCGCGTTTGGAACGGTGCCAATTGGATGGTCGCTGGTCACACCCTTCATCGGATTCCTCACCGGGGTTCTTTTCGGAGCGCTCGGACTGCTGATCACGAGCTTCGTGAAGAGCATCAACCACTTCAATTTCTTCTTCACCGGTCTGCTCTCGCCGATGTTCTTCTTCTCGGGCGTTGTCTTTCCCGTTGAGAATCTACCCGCCGCAATCAGGCCAATCTCCGAGGTGCTCCCGCTGACCCACCCGGTCCGGATCACTCGCTCACTCGCCCTTGGGCAGGAAAACCCACTGTGGTGGTTTGACCTTCTCTACATGGTTGTGTTCATCGTCGTGGTGGGCTGGTTTGCGGTGAGACGGCTGAGGAAGAAGCTGATCGATTGAGGGGGGGGGTGCCCGGTGCGACTCGGCCGAGCCTGTCTCAGCCCCCCTTCTTCATCGCCACGAATTTCGCGCTGCTGACTTCTCGATTCGCCAGCCGAACACCGCCGGCCTTCACGCCCTTGATGAGGTAGGCGTTCACGTCAAACTCTTCCTCGAGGACGCGGACCTTGGGCTTCTTCTTGTACTTCACCACTGCGGTCACATCCTCCCGCGTGGTGAGCACGATCACGGCAGAGCCGTCCGGGACAATCTCATAGCTCCGGTCAAGGATGTACTTCTCAATCCGGGTGCGCTTCAAGTAGGGGATTCCGCTCTTCTTGTCCTTGTAGATGACGTTGAAGATCTTGGTACCGAGAGTCTCCTTGTCCGCCAGACCACAGGAGAGCATCCCCTTGTCCACGAACAGCTTTTCCGGCGCATTCACTATGGAGTAACCGCCGGAGTGGCGGATCACCAGAACTCGGTCATACGCAGAAACCTTGAAGAGTTCCTTGCCGGAGTTCACCCCGTAGCCGAGGTATCCGGTCTTCTTGTCGTAACGGAGGCTCAGATTCCTCACGGCCGCCTCACGAACATCCACCTTCTCAAAATCGCCAATCGTGGTTCTTCGTTCATGGGCGGACCGGTAGTCGCTCACCAATTCGCCCAGATAATCAATGGCATAATCGACAATGGTGCCAAGGTGGTACTTGATCTCCTTGAGCCGCGTGTTGATCTCCTCAATTTCCTTCCTCGCCTTCTCGATGTCGTATCGCGAGATCCGTCGGATGGGAATCTTGAGCAGACGTTCGACATCTTCCTCGGTTACCTTTCGTTTGATCTCTTTGGCAAACGGGACGAACCCGTCAAGAACGGCGCCGACAACGTCTTTGGCAGTTGTCTGTTCTTCAATCAGCTTGTAGATCCGCTCCTCAACGAAGATCCGTTCCAGGGTCCGGGCATGAAGTCGATCCAGGAGCTGACTGCGTTCCAGCTCCAACTCCCTGGTGAGAATGGCTACGAGGCGTTCCGCGTGGTACTGAATGACCTCAGAAGTGGTCATCGTGACCGGCTTGTCGTCCTTGATGACCAGGAGGTTCACGGAGATCGAGTTTTCACACTCGGTGAACGCGTAGAGCGCATCGACAAGTTCCTCGGTGTAGACACCCCGGGGCAGCTTGATCTCAATCTCAACACTCTCGGCGGTGAAGTCGCTGATTCCAGCAATCTTCACCTTGTTCTTCCGGGCGGCATTCTCGATGCTGCCAATCAGTGAGTCGGTCGTTGACCCAAAGGGGATCTCACGGATGACTATTCGCTTGGGGTCCGAGGTGTCCAGGCGGGCCCTGACGAGTACTTTGCCCTGCCCGTCCTCGTACTCGGAAACATCAACGAACCCGCCGCCGGGAAAATCGGGGTAGATCTCAAACGGCTCGCTCCGCAAGGCATGCTGCACAGCCTCGCATACCTCTGCGAAGTTGTGCGGCAGAATCTTCGTGGACATGCCAACCGCAATTCCCTCGGCGCCCAGCACGAGTAGTCCCGGAAACTTCGCGGGGAACACAACCGGTTCCTTGCGGCGGCCGTCGTAGGAATCCTCGTACTCGGTGATCTCCGGTCGGTAGAGGACTCGCCTGGCCAGCGGCGTGACGCGGCACTCGATGTAGCGCGCGGCAGATGCTTCGTCGCCGGTGAGCACATTGCCGAAGTTGCCCTGCTTGTCAATGAACAAGTCCTTGTTCGCCAGGACCACCAGTGCGGAGTAGATAGACGCATCGCCGTGGGGGTGGTACTGCATGCTGTGGCCCACGACGTTCGCCACCTTGTGGAACTTGCCGTCGTCCAATTCAAACAGCGAATGGAGAATGCGGCGCTGGACCGGCTTCAACCCGTCGTCCAGATGAGGGATCGCCCGGTCCTTGATGACGTAGCTGGCATACTCCAGGAAGTTTTCGTTGAAGAGCGTGTCCACGTAGGCCATTACACGAGGTGCTCCATGATGAACTTCCGTCGTTCGGGAGTATTCTTGCCCATGAAGAATGACAGCGTCTTCTGAATCCCCCTGATATTCTTCACGTTGACTCGAACGAGCCGAATATCAGGTCCGATGAATTGCCCGAACTCCCTGGGGGAGATCTCTCCGAGCCCCTTGAAACGGGTTACCTCGGGACTCGATAGTGCTGCCATTGCGGCATCTCGTTCCTTGATGTTGTAGCAGTAGTGCGTTTCCTTCTTGTTTCGAACCCGGAACAGCGGCGTCTCGAGAATGTAGAGCCGGCCGGCCACGACCAGCTCCTCAAAATAGTTCAGAAAGAAAGTGAGAAGGAGATTTCGAATGTGGAAACCGTCGTAGTCGGCATCTGTGGAGATCACGATGCGATCGTAGCGGAGATCCTCCACGCTGTTCTCGATGCCCAGAGCCATCATCATGTTGAATAGCTCTTCATTCTTGTAGAGGTCCACGCGCTTCTTTGCGTAGACGTTCTGCGGCTTTCCGCGCATGCTGAAAATCGCCTGTTTGTAGACATCCCGACAGCTCACCATACTCCCGGACGCGCTTGCCCCCTCGGTGATGAAGATTGTTGATTCCCGCCCCTTCTCTCCGTCCTGGAGGTGGTGCTTGCAGTCCTTGAGATTCGGGATCTTCAGAGCGATTTTCCTGGCGGCTTCGCGCGCTTCCTTCTTGACCGCGTTGAGCTCCTTGCGAAGCCGCTCATTGCTCAGGATCTTCTCCAGGAGCTTCTTGTCCGCCTTCTGATTCTTATGAAGAAAGTCAACCACGGCGCTTCTGGCCTCGTTGACGATCCAGCTGCGTATCTCCGTGTTGCCGAGCTTGTTCTTGGTCTGGCTCTCAAAGACGGGTGACTTCAGTCGAATCGCAACGGCGCCGGCAATCCCGTCCCGCACATCGACACCGGAGAAGTTCTTCTTGTAGTACTCGTTGACACCCTTGAGCAACCCCTCCCTGAAGGCGCTCTGGTGGGTGCCTCCGTCCGCCGTGAACTGTCCGTTCACAAACGAGAAGTAGGTCTCGCCGTAGTTCTGCGTGTGGGAGAAGGCAAACTCGACCCGGTCGCCCTTGTGGTAACCGATGTCGTAGACGGTGTCATCTCCAACCTCGGCATAGAGCAGATCCAGCAGTCCGTTCCTGCTCTCGAACTTCTGTTTGCCCAGGTAGAGAGCGAGCCCGTTGTTGAGGTAGGCGTAATTCCAGAGCCGCTGCTCAATGAACTCGGAGTTGAAACTGATTTCGCCGAAGATCTCCTCGTCGGGCTCAAACTCTATGAAGGTCCCGTTCTTCTCGGCTGTCTTGCCCTTCTTCTCGCGAACCAGCTGTCCCTGCTTGAAAATCGCCTCGGCATATTTGCCTTCCCGAATCGCCACAACACGAAAAGACGAAGAGAGTGCGTTCACTGCCTTGGTACCGACACCGTTCAGCCCAACCGAGAACTGAAACACATCGTCGTTGTACTTCGCTCCGGTGTTGATGATGCTCACGCACTCAATGACCTTGCCGAGCGGGATGCCTCGCCCAAAATCCCGGACAGTGACCTTGTGACCGTTGACGGTCACCCTGATTGAGCTCCCGGCCCCCATGATGAACTCATCAACGCTGTTGTCTATTACCTCCTTCAGAAGGACATAGATACCATCGTCCAGGTTGCTCCCGTCTCCGAGGCGGCCAATGTACATACCTGTCCGCAGCCTGATGTGTTCAAGTGAACTGAGTGTCGTGATCTTGCTTTCGTCGTACTGATGAGCAGGATTCGCACCGCCGCCGTCGGCAGTTTTTGTGCGCTTGCCATTTCGTCCGTTCCGGGCTGCGGGCGTGCCGGCTCCGGAATCGCGCCGAGCTGGCGCCGTCGTTCCCCTTCCCATATAACCTCACGGTACCACAAGGTCCGGGCTTGATCAAATCAGCCATTGTAGCTGACAATCAGGCCATGCTTCCAATTCCGCGACAAACGATCGCGAAGGTCTTCATCTCTGCCTGTGCCGTACCTCTGCTCACGCTCGGTTGCCAAACAGGTGCTGACGTGGTTGGAGACGGTGAAGACGCAGCTGAAGAGGTTGTCCTGTCTGAAGAGCAACAAATCCACCGTCTGGAAGTGATCCTCGGGCTGACCAGCGATGAGCTGGAAACCCGGAAAGCGCGGGCGGTTGAACTTGGAGAGCAGGTTTCAACTCTCCAGCAGACCGTCGCCCAACTGGAATCCGAGATCGCCGGGTTTCAAGACGAATATGGCCGGTCGAACGTGGCGCGCGACGCCGAGATCGAATTGCTGAAGACCGAGCGGGAGGCGCTGCTTCGTGATCTGGAGCGCCTCGCAAATGCCGCTGAAGTCGCCGCCGCACAGACAGCTCAGGCTATTGCAGCCCGGTCCGAGGTGGCGGCCGCGACATCGGCGCCGACATCGGCGCCGACGTCGGCGCCGACCATGTCGGCGAGTCAGGCAGCTCTCACAAACGCGCTGGGCGGACAGGGCGGGTTTCGACGCGTAGAGGACCTCGGCTTCCAGAGCGACGCTCGGCTGGGCTCCCGGCTTGCGGTAACCGGCTCGGGGCTCGCCGTTGACTCAGCCGGTGAAGAGCCGGTCCTCTTTGATGCCGATCTCTCGTTCGATTCTTCCCTCGTGTATCTAACCATCGCTGACCCGGCCGGGAGAGACCCTCGTCTCGTGCTGACGGTTCAGTACGTCTCCGATGTACGCCCGCTCTATACCCAGACGGCATTTATATCGATTCAAGGTAACGACCCGATTGACCCGGTCGATCCGGTTATCTTCACGGGGAGTCCGGAGCGAGAAACGGACGGTGTCCGTATCCGCGAGGCCTTCTCCCGCGAGGTTGACCGTCGGCTTCTTAATCGTATCTCAGCAATGCTTTCATCGAGCGCCTTCACAAGCACCTTCGTTGGCACAGTCGGGCGGGAGTCGCATCGTCCGAGCACGGCTGAACGCGAAGCAATGTCACGCGTACTGTTTGCGTACATCGATTTGGGTGGATACCGGTAGACTCAATCCTTCGACGATTCTATGTCGCCGGCACCGGCACCTTCTCTTCCTTCTTCTTCTTGGCGACCTTGGCCCGGAATGAGATCTTCTCGTTTCGGATAGACACCACTACGTGACTTCCCGCGCCAAACCTTGCACGGAGAATATCCATGGCAAGCGGATCTTCAATCTCACGCTGAATGGTGCGCCGAAGCGGTCGGGCGCCAAACTTCACATCAAATCCGATATCGATGAGGTGCTCTTTGGCCTTCCTGGTCACTTCCAGGACAATCTCTTTCTCGGCCAGCCGGGTCTGAACTTCGGCAAGCTCAATTTCCAGGATACTGCGCACCTGGTCACGGTCCAGGCTGTGAAACACGACGATCTCGTCAACACGGTTGATGAACTCGGGCCGGAACATACGCTTGAGCTCATTCATCGCGCTCGACTTGATGTCGCGGTAATCCATGAGGCCTTCGATGGTCTTGAAACCGACAGCGGCGTCCCGGGTGATCTCACGGGCGCCGGCGTTGCTGGTCATGATGAGAACGGTATTCCGGAAACTCACGGTGTGCCCAAGGCTGTCCTGAAGCTGCCCCTCCTCAAGGACCTGCAGAAGGATGTTGAACACATCCGGATGAGCCTTCTCTATCTCGTCAAAGAGAACGACGGCGTAGGGTTTCCGGCGAATCTTCTCAGTGAGCAACCCGCCCTCGTCATAGCCAACGTAGCCGGGAGGCGCCCCGACGAGCCTGCTGACATTGTGCTTCTCCATGAAATCCGACATGTCGATTCTGATCAGCGCCTCATCGCTGCCGAACAGGAACTCAGCGAGGGTCTTGGCGAGAAGCGTCTTACCTACACCGGTCGGACCGAGGAAGACGAACGACCCCATCGGCCGTTTTGGCGAACTCAGACCCGTTCTACTCCGGCGAATCGCCGACGACACGACACCGATGGCGCTGTCCTGACCAATGACCGTCTCATGCAGCTCGTCCTCTATGGCGAGCAGCTTGTCACTTTCACTCTGGGCAATCCGCGAGAGCGGGATTCCGGTCATGTCGGACAGAACGTACTGGATATCCTCTGCGTCAACCACGTTCTGCTCAGTCTTGAGAGTGACCTTCCACTGGGTCTTCATCTCCTCAACCTTGGTCTTCAGCTGCCTCACTTGGTCACGGATGGCTGCGGCGCGCTCGTAGTTCTGACTATTCACAAGAGTGAGTTTCTCGGCGTTCAACTTCTCAATCTCACGCTCGAGCTCGGCGAGCTCCGTGGGTCGAACCGAGTTGTGGATTCGCTTCCTGCTGCCGGCTTCATCCATGAGGTCAATCGCCTTGTCGGGCAGGAACCTGTCGGCGACGTAGCGTCGCGAGAGGAGCGCTGCCACCTCCAGAGCTCCGGGCGTGTAGGATACGCTGTGATGATCCTCGTATCGACTCTTGATGCCTTTGAGAATCTCCAGGGTCTGCTCAACTGTCGGCTCGTCGACGTAGATCGTCTGGAATCGGCGTTCCAGCGCGGCGTCCCTCTCCACGTACTTCTTGTATTCGTTCAAAGTGGTTGCGCCGATGCACTGGATCTCCCCACGGGAGAGCGCGGGCTTCAGCATGTTACTTGCGTCAATCGCACCCTCTGCTCCGCCGGCGCCAATGATCGTGTGCAATTCGTCTATGAAGAGAATGATATTGCCGGTGTTCATGATTTCTTTCATCACCCGCTTCAACCGCTCCTCAAACTCCCCGCGGTACTTGGTGCCGGCAATGAGGGCGGCGAGGTCCAGGGTCATGACGCGGCGTCCTATGAGCACCTCGGGGGCGGTCCCTTCAATGATCTGCTGCGCGAGACCTTCAACTATTGCCGTCTTCCCGACACCCGGCTCGCCAATCAGTACCGGATTGTTCTTGGTCCTCCGTGCCAGGATCTGAATCACCCGTCGGATTTCGCGCTCGCGACCGACGACCGGATCAAGTTTGCCCTCTCGGGCGTACTGTGTGAGATCGCGCGAGAATTCGTCGAGGGTGGGTGTTGTCTTCTTGGCGCTGGCGCCGGCCGCACTCTTCCGCTTGGAAGGTCCTGACCGGGTTGCGGGCGCACTTGTGGTCGGCGTCACGGTGCCGCCCATGTCGGAGACGATCTCCCGGAGGGACTCAACGGTGACACCGCTCTCCGCGAGGAGGCGAGTGGTCACGCTTTCGGACTCGCGGGCGCAGGCGAGCAGCAGATGCTCCGTCCCTATGTACTCATGCCCAAGGTTCCGCGCCTCTTCGGCACTGTCCTCGAGCACTTTCTTTCCACGCGACGATGGCGGCACATCGCCAAGAATGAATCCGCCGCGTTTCCGAGGAATTTCCTTCTCAATCTCAATCTGCAGCTTGGCCGGATCCACCCCGGCTTTCTCCAGGGCCTTGTAGCCGAGGCCACCGCCCTCCTTGAGAAGGGCGAGCATAATGTGCTCGGGCAGGAGCTGATCCGAATGGAATCGCTTTGCCTCATCCTGAGCCAGGATGGTCAGGACCTTCTGAGCACGCTGCGTCAAACCCTTGAACATGAACACCTCCCACCCCTCATCTAAGGGGCTTGGTCTCAGACGGCCAGAGCCTCACGAATAAGCCTCGCACGAGCCGCCTGAATATTCTCCTCTCCATCGCCGTCCACCCCGCCAGCGTGGTGCAACACCGCACGGACGTGACTATCACGGCTCATAAAAAAGAGAGATGTCACGATCTCCACCGCAACATCACCCACCAACTCTGCAATAATTCCCAGTCGGAGAGAACTCAACAGAGTGAGCGTCTCGTCCGCTTCCAGATGGCGCGCATATCGCAGGATCCCCAACGATCGGTACGCCGAATCTGCCAGCTCGGGACCCCTTGTTTCTACAAGCTCTTCCCGAGCAACTCGCTCATAATGTACCAACGCTCGCGCGTGGTCTTCAAGTTTCGTAGTGAGGGACTCTTCTTCAAACCCCAGCGTTCGACGATTTGACAGTCGAAAGGCTGCCGACTCGCCGTCGTCAACGGTGAACTGATCATCGGGAGTGAGATCGAAATCCGAGGCGCGAATACTTCGTTGGATCTCATCGATGCGACCCAACCGGGACAGTGCGGGGAGATGCACAAGCACTGACGCGCGGAGCGCGGTGCCGAGGTTCATAATGCTGGTGCTCAGATAGCCCAGATCCAGGCTGACCGCAAAATTCAAACTGCCTTCGAGTTTCTTGTCTATCGCCCGCGCGGCGGCGAGTGCCGCGTCAATGTGGAGGCCGTGCGACAATGTCGAGATCCGGAGATGATCCATCGCGCCAATTGCGATGGCGGCGGACTCATCGCTGGTCACAAACAATCGCTGCGGCAACGGTTCGTCCACGAGGCGCCGCTCCATCAGGAGCTGGCTCACCGGCGGCTCAAGCGTGAGCGGCTGGACCTCCAATGACTCGGCATCAAACACGTCAGGCATGAGTTCCGCCCGCACCGTGTCCCCAATGAGTTCCGTTACCGCGTCCGCGTCGTGAAGCTCTTCTGCCGGTGCGCGGGAGAGGTTCGAGTAGGCATGATCGGCGAGATTCCTGGAGAGTCTGACGCGAGAAGAGATGGCGACGTCTGTGTCCTCATCCGTGGTTGAGAACCAACCGGCATTTCGGATCAATGATGAAAGCTCATCCATCGTTGTCCGTGTCCTCCATCATCCGGATTCGGTCACGGAGCTCCGCGGCATGCTCATAGTCTTCCCGACCGAGCGCTGCCTCCAGGTCATCCTTCATTGCGACCCGGTCCACGAAAAGCCTCCGGTAGGAGGCAAGTCGATTGGGATATCTCCCCGCGTGCGGGTCAATGAGACCCATCTGCGAGAGCAGGAGCTGAATCCGGTTGCTGAACACCTGGTAGCACTCGGCACACCCCACCTGACCAGTCTGTCTGATCTGTTTGAACCGGGTCCCGCAATTCGGGCATGCGCGGGTCCCTGCGTCGCCGGCAAGAGTGCCAAGGAGCTCGCCTACTGTCGGACCAAACGCAGGCAAAGATTGCTCCGCGCCAATCAGGCGTGCGCAACTGCCGCAGAGCCAGAGCTCTCGAAATTCACTTCCATTGGATTGATGGATGCGCACGTGCCCACCTGGCTTGCCACACCCATCGCATCGTTTATCTGTCATCATACCTATAGTAGTGAAAAACCGGTTGGCCCGCACCGCAGTTTCTGAGATCACGGGAAAAAGTGCGCGGCCGACGGTGGCGGGCCCGGTCTACACGGTGGGCAGGATCTTCATGCCAAGTCGGTCGGCAAGAACATCCGGAAGGGTCACGCTGCCATCGTCGCGCTGGAACTGCTCCACCAGAGCCGGGATCAATCGGCTTGTTGCCAGGCCAGAGGCGTTCAGCGAGTGGATGAACTCGGTCCGTTTTTGACCCTCCGGACGGTACCGAACGTTCCCCCGGCGGGCCTGGTAGTCACGCGCATTGGATGCCGAGCTGACCTCTTTGTACTCGTTCATGCTCGGGATCCAGACCTCAATGTCGTAGGTCTTGGCCATGGACGCCGAAGCATCACGCGCTGCGAGCTTGCTCACGCGGTAGTGTAGTCCAAGTTGTTGGACCAGGCTTTCGGCCTTCCCGAGGAGCTCCTCGATAGCGGCGCCTGAGTCCTCCGGCCGCGTGAACTGGAACATCTCAACCTTGTTGAACTGGTGGCCACGGATCATTCCCCGCTCCTGGGACCGGTAACTCCCGGCTTCCTTGCGGTAGCACGGGGTATACGCGAAGTACTTCTTCGGCAGCTCGCCTTCGGACAGTATCTCGTCACGATGGAAGTTGATGAGCGCGGTCTCTGCGGTGGGGAGGATGAACTGGATCCCTGTTGAAGAATCATCCTGCCGGAGCTGGAAGACATCCTCCTCAAACTTCGGAAACTGGCCCGCGGTGAATCCGCACTCGTAGTTCAGGATATGCGGCGGCAGGACGAACTCGTAACCGTCGGCGAGGTGTTCATCGATGAAGAAGTTGAGCAGCGCCCACTCAAGGCGCGCCCCTGTTCCACTGTAGAGCCAGAAACCGGTCCCGCCCATCTTCACGCCGCGCTCGTAGTCCACGAGTCCAAGCATCCCGACAAGCTCAACATGGTCGCGGGCGGGGAAATCAAATGCCGGCTGCTCGCCCCATGAACGCAGTTCCTCGTTTGCCTCTTTGCCCCCGGCCGGCACATCGTCGTCGGGCAGGTTCGGCAGTACGGCCAACTCCTGGCGAATTGATTGCTCCAGCTCGCGAAGCTCCCCGTCCATGACCTTTATTGACCCGGAGACCTCTTTCATCTCGGCCAGAAGAGCTCCGACATCCTCGCCGGCCTTCTTCAATCGAGGGATGTCCGCGGACACCGTATTGCGTCGTGCCTTGAGCTCTTCAGCCGCGCCAATGAGCTCTCGACGTCGGTTGTCCATGGACACGATGGATGAGAGATCCACCTCATCCATGCGCTTACGCAGTGCGGTCTCAACGCGCTCGGTCTCGTTTCGGATAAGGTTGATGTCGATCATTGCCAGAGATTACACTCGGTAGCCGGTGATCGTCCACACTACCGCTTCTGAAGGATCTCGAGCGGCCGCAGTCGGGCGGCTCGTCGGGCCGGGAAGTATGCCGCCGCGGTTGACAGCAGGATGCTCAGCCCTGCGATCAGGAGGACATCGGCGCCCCGCAGGGCAAAGGGTATTGATTCCAGGTAGTAGTCACCGGACAGCAGTTCGATTGCCGGCGCCGAGATGTCGGCGAATGGTCGCGCGAACCAGGCGCCCGCCGTCGCAGCCGCGTTGAGCAGCCACTCGAGAGCGTAGAGCACTTGATTGATGTACACGGCCAGCAGCAGACCAATGGCAATACCGACCGCCGTCCCGGCACTACCGAGGAGGAACCCGGCCACCACGAACAGGCGTCGAATCCCCCCGGGTGAGGCGCCAAGGCTCTTGAGAAAGGCAATCTCGTCCTGTTTCTCCAGCACCAGCATGACGAGCGTTGAGGATATGTTCACCGCGGCGACAAGCACGATGAGCACCATGATGAACACCAGAAGGTTCTTCGTGGTCTTGAAGCTCATGTACTTTGACCGTTCCAGCTCAAACCAAGTTGCCACGCGCCAGTTGGTTCCACCGATGTCCTGAATCGCCGACAACGCGGCCCCGGCCGCCCGCTCTACCTCCCGGCCTTTGGCGAACGCAGACGGCTGATAGAGCGGATTGGGAAGCGCGAGAGGGTCCGTGATCTTCACGCCGATCAACTGACGTGCGATGTTGTCGGGGAGCAGGCCGAATCCGCGCTCAAACGGAATGATCACCCACAATCGATCCAGGTCCTGATAGCCGCTGGTGAATACGCCACGAACGGTGAACCCGGCCGTGCGCGGCAGGAACCGCCCTCCCGACAGGGGTCTCGCAACCACGAGGCTCACCTCGTCTCCCACATCAACCTCGAGCAGACGGGCAACCTCGGTCCCGAGCAGGATGGACTTCTCGTCGGTGAGATCCCAGGAGCCGGCGGTGAACTCCAGGTAGGTTTGAAGACCGGTATCGCGCTCCCATTGGTCATGTTCCAGGGCCCGGATCGTGACGCCGGTCCGATCTGAGGCCGAGGCGGCAAGCCCGAGCCCCTGTCGCTCAGCGGAAGCGGCCGTGACTCCCGGCACCCCGGCGATCTGCGCCACCACCGCCCGGACCTCTTCCAGGGTAGGCTCTTCCCGGGACACGGCCTGAATGTGATAGGAGCCGGCCTCAATGAACCGCGTGGTGATCCCCGCAATCATGCCGTCGGTGACCTGGAGCACGACAACGAGCGGAACCAGGCTGAGGCCAACACCGATAATCCCGCCACGCACGCGATGACCACCAAGGAGATACCGAACCGCAAGAAAAAAACTGGCGGCAATTTTCATCCGTCCACAAGCCCCTTTTCGGTCAGTTCCAGAAATCGATCCCCAATCCGGGCAAGGCGGGTGTCGTGAGTGACGACGATGAGCGTGGCGCCATGATTCCGAACGAGGTCCACGAGCAACTGCTCCACGACGGCGCTGTTGCCGGCATCGAGGTTGCCGGTGGGCTCATCCGCGAGGACCAGGGATGGGTGATTGATCAGCGCGCGACCGAGCGCCACGCGTTGCCGTTCTCCCCCCGAAAGCTGGCTCGGATAGTGCTCTGCACGTTGCGCGAGGTCCACTTCGGAGAGGAGCCCAAGCGCACGTTCGTAGGCATCCGCGCGTTTCTCACCGGCCATGAACGCGGGAAGCATGACGTTCTCAGCCGCGGTGAGATCCTTGAGGAGATAGTGAAACTGAAAGACGAACCCGAGAACGTCACGCCGGAACCCGGTCAGTTCCACCTCATTCATCTCGTCCAGCCGACGTTCGGCTGCCGTTATTGACCCCGCGGTGGGGCGGTCGAGTCCTCCAATCAGATTGAGAAGGGTGCTCTTGCCCGATCCGGATGCGCCCGCAATGACCGTTACCGACTCCGCGGGGACCGTGATGTCAATCCCGTGCAACACTGTCAGAACCGAGGGGCCATTCGTAAACGACTTGGTCACCCCGGTCATCTCTACCATCGTCATCATTCGTACCTCAACACCTTTGCCGGAACGATTCCGCTTATTCGCCGGGAAGCGGCGACCGCGGCCACAACGGCCGAGGCGAGCGCAAACAGAGCGACTCCAAGGACTTCTCGAGCAATCACCGTCGCCGGCACGGAGTCCAGATAGAAGTAGGCGGGGCTGAAAATCGTGAACCCTGCCGTCACTCCCTGCCGGCCCGGCGTAAACAGCCCGGCGATCCATCCCGCCGCGCCGAGGATCGCGTTCACAACCACCTCGGCGCCGGCGAAGACAGCATTGATGTTGAAAGAAAGCGCCAGTCCCAGGGCGGTCCCCACGGCGGCTCCGACCAGTCCTATCATGAGTCCCTCGACGATAAACACGAACTGGAGCGAGGCCGGAGATGCCCCGAGGGTCTTGAGGACCCCTATCTCCTCGGTCCGTTCCACGACGCTTCTGCGCAGAGACTGGTGGATATTCACGGCAACGACCACGAATATGAGACCGATGAGCAACATCATGAGGGTCTTCTCGAGCCTGAGCGCGCCGAATATGGATCGATTGTAGTCTCGCCAGGAGACAACCTCAACGTCGGCAATCGTTGAATCGATACGGCGCATTGCTGCCCGATCTGAAAATCGATCCAGGAGCTTCACTCCAACTGTATCCGCTTCTCCACCGCCGAGTTCCCTCGTTGTTGCCAGGGAGACGAATCCCCACCCGGCGTCGTACTCGAGGAATCCGGTCTTGAACAGTCCCGTTACAATGAGATCCATGGAGTCCGGCCTGGCAAGATTGAGCCCTTCGGCGCTGAAGTTGACAACAGACAAGCCGTCTCCCAGCCGTAACCCGATTCGTCGCGCGAGTTCTTCCCCCACGACAATGGATCGGGGCGTGGCGACGTCGAAGGTTCCGGCCACCATTTCGAGCTGGTCGGCAAAGCCGCCGTCCAGCGCGCACACCGCTTCGGGAAGCCCCCGGACGGCCATGGCGATGGGGTCCGCAAAGAAGCCCTGGGCCAGGGCGAACATATCAACGAACGGAACCGCGGACCGAACCCCGTTGGTATCGGCGATCAGCGGCGCCTCCCGGACGGCATCGGGGGTGTGAACCTGGAGGTGGTAACTGTTGATCTCCAGAATGTCCTCAATCGTTCCAACCTGAAAGCCGTTCATGACCGCAAGCACAGTGACCAGAGTCATCACACCCGCTGCGATTCCAGCAACCGAGAGAAGGCTTGCGGTGTGCCCCTTCTCACGGCGCTTCGTTCGGAAGTGGCGAGCGGAAATGAAAAAGATCCAGCGCTTCACGTGTCACCGTCCTCGGTGGCAGCACCGCCCCCGGTGGCGCCGCCGTCTTCAACAGCACTGTCCCCCTCGGCGGCCGGGGTGAACTCTCGCGTTCGAATCACCTCACCGTTTCGGATAACCTCTTCCCGAAGCCGTTGCCGGCCCTGGTAGTAGATCCTCAGGATGGGCTCTCCCCGATTGAACAGTTCGGTCATTCGGTCGGCCGGCAGGTCATCGGGCACATCACCGGGGTCAAGGACGAGATAGCTCACCTCCACCAACCGGCCGTCCTCCCGATATGCGACCCGCTCCCGCTCGCCCTCTTCTGTGTACTGGTACTCCCAGCGGCGCTCGCCGTCACCGTCGGTCTCAACCTCGAGGACAAGGAATTCCTCGCCAAAGGTTCTGATCAACTCACTCACCATGTCGCCCGACTCCTCCACGCGCTCGCTGATCAGACGGCCACGCTCATCGTAACCACGTCTGGTGATTTGCTCGCCCGAGCTCACCACTACCTGCTTCAGGAGCGCCCCGCTATCGGCGCCCCAGTAGAGCCGGACCTCCTGCTCGGTCAGTTCGTCGTCCGCAAAGAGTTCCCGGATGACGAGGCGGCCGGCGCCATCAAACTCGAACCGTTCAGATTCACCGGGACGCGACACCCACTCCTCTTCAAGTCGCCCATCCTTGTACCGGTACTCGGTTCGAATTTCCGATTCATCTTCTTTCACGATCGACCTGAGAGTGCCGTTTGCCCAGTATGAGTATGATTCCCGATAGAGCAGCACGTCTTCCCGACCAAGGACTTCGCGACTGGTGAGCAGCGCACCTTCATAGTGGTACTCCCAGCGCTCGGTGAGGGCCCCACCCGAATAGCGGGTCTCGTGGAGCAGAACCCCGTCATCCCTCCGGACCGTCCTGTTCTCCAGGTCGTCGTTCCTGAATACCTCTTCGGTGGTCGTTGTGCCTTCGCGAGTCACCTCAACCCGCTGGATTTCCTCCCCGGCATTCAGGAGGCGGCGAATCTCCGTACCATCGATGAAGGAGATCTCCAGGAGATACTCGGGCGAATCCGGATCCTGCGGATCCGCGTCGTCAGGGTTGATCCATTCTCCCCGGATGCCGACAGCGTTGGACCGGTAGAGTTCCGCCGAATGGGTCGGGAGCGCCACGAAGAACATCGCTACCATTGATACCGTCAGGGTCGCCTTGACCGTCACCCTCATTCGATTCCCAACAGCTCCCGTACATACACCTCCGGGTTGAACTCGCGAAGATCATCGTAGCTCTCACCGGTCCCGACAAAGGATGCCGGGATTCCGAGGTCGCGCGCGACGGGGACGAGTATGCCGCCTTTGGCGGTGGAGTCGTACTTGGCCAGAACAATGCCGGAGAGATCAACCGCCTCGCTGAACGTCTCAGCCTGACGCAGGCCGTTCTGCCCGGTCGTGGCGTCTATGACCAGCAATCGGTGATAAGCGGCATCGGGAGCCCGCCCTGCCACGATACGGTCTATCTTTGAAAGCTCGGCTACAAGGTTCGCTTTCGTGTGCATTCGCCCCGCGGTATCCGCAAGCACAAGCTGCTCTCCGCGAGTGCGTGCGCTCTCAATGGCATCGTAGATGACCGCGCCGGCGTCCGCCCCGGGCCCCTGTGACACGATACGCACCCCCAGACGCTCGGCGTGGATTGTCAGCTGTTCAACCGCCGCCGCCCGAAAGGTGTCACCCGCGGCCATCACGATATCGGCAGCCTGATCTGTCTTTCGGAAATGGGTCGCGAGCTTGGCGAGGGTGGTGGTCTTCCCGACGCCGTTGACTCCGAGCAGCAGGACAACGTTCAAGCGATCCGAGTCCAGGATGATCGGCCCGGCCTTGACCATACCGGTGAGCTCGTCCCGCAGGAGATCGGTGAGTTCATCCCGGGAGGTCGCGCGCTCTGATCGACTTCGTTCCCGCAGCCGGTCGGTGATTGCCATTGTTGCCTGGACGCCTATGTCGCTCTCAATGAGGAGATCCTCGAGCTCCTCGAATGACTCCTCACTGCCCAGACCCCCGGCAAATAACGCTTTGAGTCTCGCACCGAGCCCTTTCTTCTTCACGCACGCTCCTCGCAGATTGAGTTCGATTGCCTTCAGTCTACTGATTGTGGGCGCCTTCTCCCACATCGAGATACTCAAACAGGTTGATCCCCACATTCACCAGCAGACCGAGATTGACCAGCACTGCGCCACCGGAGGCAAAATAGAAGATGTTCCCCAGCCGAGCGAACGGAACGAGTTTCTCCCGTTCCTCCGCGGGCAGAGCAGCGTAAACATCGTCCGACGGATACGCGCTCTCGATACTCTGGAAAGCCCCATCAAGGATGATGGTCACCGGAACAGAGAGAACGAACCAGGTCAGGGACCGGTAGAACCCGTCCCGCTTCTGCGCTATCTCCTCCGCCCAGCTGAGGGAACCGGGAAGCAGGGCTCGCGCGACACGGTCGGGGCTGTCACTGGTGAGAACGAAGCGCGACTCCAGATAGCCGTCTCGACGCAGACGGACCACCAGCGGGGCGTCCGAGACACTGAGTTCAAACGGGGTCCGGCCTGCCCATACCGAGTCCGCGTAAACATCCGCGCCGGCCGGGGCGCTTTCTATTCTGACCACGTGGCGAACAACCGGCTCCATCTGAAAGACTACTTCGGTGGTCTGCCGGTCCGTGACCCGGGCGGTTCGCCGCTCCGTGGGATAGCCGGTCGCGGTCACCTCAATCGCTACATCCCCCGGAGAGAGGTAGCGGGCGCTCGCCTGGCGAAAGCCGACGAGCTCACCGTCTACGAATATCGCAGCATCGTTGACGTCGGTCTGGACATAGACGCTCCCCCAGGGC
>JAHOYX010000152.1 GCA_019038705.1 Spirochaetales bacterium | reverse complement strand
GACGACGCCCCGCACCCACTCATGCCTGAGTCTGCCGGCCCGTGGATGCAGCAGGCCGCGGCGGCGGTCAATGACCAACTCGCTGCGCGCGGCGAGAGTCGTGACGAGTTGCGCGGAATGGCGACAACCCTGACTGGAATCTATTTCCAGGGTCCGCTTGCCTGCTGGATCAACGCCGGAGACAGCCGGCTCTACGCGCTACGGGGTGGAAGCCTCACACAGATTTCCCGGGATCACACCCTGCGGGAAATGACTGGTGACCCGCGGATTCCCGGCAACATCATTACCAACTGTTTTGGGACTCAGAACGAGTTCTATCTGGACGTCGGCGAACTCCTGCCGGCCGACGATCTCACATATCTCATCTGTTCCGACGGCCTGTCGGACTATACCGATCAGACGACGCTGGAATCGATCGTGAAAGAGCATGCGACGCCACAGACGCTTGGAGACCTGGATGCCACAGCTGAACGGCTTGTGGCCGCGGCGAAGACCGGTGGTGGCGGCGACAATATCACTTGTATGGTTGTTCGGCACCGGGGAACGTGAAGCGGCGAATGAAAGTACCACGCGAGGCCCGGTACGACGCGATCGCGCTCATGGGTGCGTTGTGCCTGTTCTTTTCCACCCTCGAGTATCTCATTCCCAAGCCGGTTCCCTTCTTCAGGCTCGGCCTGGCCAATTTGCCGATCCTGCTCTCCCTTTCGATCTTTACTCCGGCCGACGTGCTTCTGCTCGTGGCGCTCAAGGTCATCGGTCAGGGGTTGGTGAACGGGACACTTGCCAGCTACGTGTTTCTCTTCTCCGCCGCCGGCAGTCTCGCCAGCGTCGCGGTCATGCTGGTGGTGCACAGATTCGGGAGTCGCTGGGTGACGCTGATTGGTGTGGGTGTATTCGGCGCGCTCGCGAGTAACTCCGTACAGATCACCCTGTCCGTCACCTTCATCTTCGGGGATGCCGCGTGGGTGATTGCCCCGCTCTTTCTTGGAATCGGAGTGGCGAGCGGATTCATGGTCGGGCTCGTCGCCGAACGGTTCCGCGCCCGGTCTCGATGGTTGGGCAGTATGAAGGAGCGTTACCGTGGCCCCTGAGAAGCGGCCGAACGTCCTGGCGGCTCACCTGAACCCGCGTCTCCTCTTTCTGACCGGCATCGTCGTCATCGTGTGTTTTCTCTTCCAGCAGAACCTCATCGTGAGGATCGGTCAGGTATTGGTGTTTGCGGTGCTCGTCGTACTCGCCGGCAAGCGAATCCGCATCGGTTACTTCCTCATCATGGTCAGTTCAATCACCGTCTTCAATCTGCTGACCCCCGTGGGGGAGGTGCTTCTCAGACTCGGGCCGATCGTGGTCACCCGAGGCGCTTTGCGGCAGGGGCTCATGAAGGGGTTTGCGATTCCCGGCCTTGTGTTCATTTCGCTCTTCGCCGTTCGGCCGGATCTCCGATTGCCCGGCCGGCTTGGAGGCCTGGTTGCCCGGCTCTTCTTCTACTTCGAGCACCTTCTCGAGGGTCGAAAGCGGATCCGTCTCAAACGATTTGTGGATAGCGTGGATGAGTTGCTCATGGATCTGCTGCAGAGTACGACCGCTTCAGTGGCTCGGGACGGCAGTTCGCCGGGTATCCGCACAACTCACCTTGGCTATCTCTTTGTATCGATCCTGGCGATAGCGAATATTGCTGCCGTTGTCCTGTTCGGCTCATTCTAGGCTACAATACGGCCCTATGTACGGAGCATCAAAGGAATACATCAATGCCGTTCTCGCCGAGATTCGGGAGAGCGGTCTCTACAAAGACGAGCGGGTTCTGACAAGCCCGCAGAGCGCAAAAATCTCGGTGACGGGCGGACGCAGCGTCATCAACTTCTGCGCGAACAACTACCTCGGCCTGGCGAATCACCCGGAGGTTGTCAACGCCGCCAGGCAGAGCCTGGATCGATGGGGGTACGGACTCTCATCGGTGAGATTCATCTGCGGAACGCAATCGATCCACAAAGAATTGGAACAGAACATTGCCTCCTTCCTTGGCTTTGACGATGCCATCCTCTACACCTCCTGCTTTGACGCAAACGGAGGACTCTTCGAGACACTGCTTGGGCCCGACGATGCGATCATCAGTGACGCGCTGAATCACGCGAGCATCATAGACGGCGTCCGGCTCTGCAAGGCCGGGCGTTATGTCTACAAGAACTCGGACATGGAGGATCTGGAGGCTCGACTGAAGGAGGCCGCCGGCGCACGAATACGGCTCATCGCGACCGACGGCGTGTTCTCAATGGACGGGACAATTGCGCGGCTCCCCGAGATTTGCGACCTGGCCGAGAGGTACGATGCGCTGGTCATGGTGGATGACAGTCACGCGGTCGGATTCATGGGTGCACACGGTCGCGGGACCCACGAACATCACGGTGTCCAGGGTCGGATCGATATCATGACCGGGACGTTCGGTAAGGCCCTTGGCGGCGCCAGCGGCGGCTACACGGCGGCTCGCGGTGAGATTGTTGAGCTGCTGCGCCAGCGATCTCGGCCCTATCTCTTTTCCAACACAGTCGCACCGACCATCGTGGCCGCGAGCCTCGCAGTGATCAAGATTCTTGAGCAGGACACGGGACTTCGGGACAAGCTGGAGGCAAACACCCGTTACTTCCGGGATCGAATACGCCAGGTTGGGCTCTCAGTGCCTGAAGGCGAGCACCCGATTGTTCCCATCATGCTTGGCGACGCACGACTCGCAAAGGAGATGGCCGACAGGCTGCTGGACAAGGGGGTGTACGTCATCGCGTTCTCATTCCCGGTGGTTCCGAAGGGGACGGCTCGCATTCGCGCCCAGGTAAGCGCCGCCCACACGAGAGAAGAACTTGACTTCACCGTTGAGCAGTTTGCGGCAGTCAAGAAGGAGCTCAATCTGTGAGTCCGCGCGCGCGTTCATCCACTGCCAATCGTTCTCGTGGCCTTCTGCGGTGCGCGCTCATCTATGCTGTTGCCCTGATGGCGGCGGTTCTCACCGTGCGTGCCGTGCTTCTTGATCTCTCCCCGGGAACGATTCGGGCAGTGGTCATGACCGCGCTCTTCGCTCTGATCAGCATTCCGATGATGGACAAACATCTGAAAGATCGGTATCCGGTATATGCACAACACAAGGAGAACACGGCCGCACTCCTGCCGCGAGTGTTCTAGCGAGGAATCATGAACTATACAATCAGCGGAATTCAACAGCTCGGTGTGGGGGTGCGCGACCTGGCCAGTGCCTGGGAGTGGTACCGATTGGCATTCGGCATGGACGTCCCGGTGTTTCAGGACGAGGCCGACGCCCCGCTCATGATCCGGTATACCGGTGGCGCCGTACAGCGACGAAACGCAGTGCTCGCTCTGAACCTCCGGGGAGGAGCCGGTTTTGAAATCTGGCAGTACAAGAGTCGCACGCCGGAACCTCCTGTATTCAGCCCTGCGCTGGGTGATCTTGGAGTAATCGCCGGTGTGATGAAGAGCTCGGACGTCGGGGCTGCCTACGATCACCTTCAGTCCATCGGGGCCGACCTGCTTGGACGGCCGGTCGCCGGTCCGGACGGGGTGGAGCGATTCTTCGTCCGGGACCCGAACGATAACCTCTTCCAGATTGCTCCCGGAATCGATTGGTTTGGGGCCCCCGGACCGTTCGGCGGCACCGGAGCTTTCGGTGGTGCCGGTGGCGTGATCATCGGGACATCCAACATTGACGCCGCCAGGAGCGTCTATAGCGATGTGCTCCGATATGATCATGTCGTTTACGATGAGACCGGCGTTTTCGCGGATCTGGCCGGTGTTCCCGGCTCGGAGCGTGAGGTCCGTCGCGTCCTGCTCGTGCACTCCGAGTCCAGAACGGGGCCGTTCTCTGAGCTCCTGGGCTCGAGCACGATTGAACTCGTGCAGCCGGTAGCAGGCGGGCAGCGCAGGATATACGCTGACCGCTACTGGGGAGACCTCGGCTTCATACATCTTTGCTACGACGTGCGCGGGATGGATGCCCTGTCTAAGCAGTGCTCCGCCGCCGGCCAACCTTTCACCGTGGACAGCGGGCAGACCTTTGACATGGGCGATGCCGGCGGGCGGTTCAGCTACATTGAGGATCCCGACGGGACACTGATAGAGTTCGTCGAGACGCACAAGATCCCAATCCTCAAATCGCTCGGAATAGGGCTGAACCTCACCAGGCGGCCTCCGGACCGGCCCCTCCCCAGGTGGATCGTGCGGATGCTCGGTCTGCTGCGTGTGAAGTAGTTCGTCGGCGTGGCCGTCGGTCAGCTTGTCTCGATTTCCTGAATTCCAAACGGCGCCGGAGATGTGGTCGCTGGACCGGCGGTCCCTGCGGCCGATTCCCCGAGGTGGATACCGCACTCCTTGTGTTCGGGCCGCTCCCACCACCAGCGTCCTGCGCGCGTGTCCTCTCCGGGCCTGATGGCTCGGGTGCACGGTGCGCAGCCGATTGAAGGGAAGCCCTGATCGTGGAATGCATGATACGGGACATCGTGTCTGCGGATGAAATCCCAAACTTCCGACTCGGTCCACGCGGCGAGCGGTGAGATCTTGATCAGCCCATTCGCCTCGTCCCAATCTACCGGTCTGAGATCCTGTCGCGTGATCGCCTGTTCCTGCCTGAGGCCCACAATCCATGCCCGCACGCCGCCCAGCGCCCGTCCCAGGGGCTCGACTTTTCTGACATGACAGCAGAGTTTCCGGTTCTCCACGCTTTCGTAGAAGAGATTGGGACCGTGCGCGCGGGCCATCTCCTCAACGCGCTTGGTCTCCGGAAAGTAGACGGAGATTTCCAGGCGATACCGCTCTCGGGTTCTCTCCAGCAGGTCGTAGCTCTCCTGGTAGAGGCGGCCGGTATCAAGTGTGAAGAGTGGAATCTGCGGAGCGTGCTCAGCAATCAGGTGAGTAATGACCTGGTCTTCCGCCCCCAGGCTTGAGGCGAAGGAGACTCCGTCGGGTCCGAATGTGGACAGCGCCCACCTGATCATCGCCGTCGCGGAGAGCCCCGTCGTCTCTTGCCGGTAGCGGTCAATCTCACTCACGTCCCGAAGACCTTCCTCACTTTGACAAGATCTTCTTTTTCGATCGTGAAATCCAGCTTCAGCTCGTCCCGCATAGCCTGGAACACTTCCACGGTCCGTGCAACATCCTCCGGCTTGTGGGCGGCTGTCGGAATCATTCGGTACATGCAAAGTCCCAGCGGAATCACGGGATAGGTGATTGCCGTGACAAAAATGCCTCTGTCGCGAAGGAACGTGACGGTCCGTATGCCGACAGTTTCAACCGTCTCATCTCGCACCGGAATGAATACCGAGCAGATTGGCGAGTCGCCGGGACCGACGAAGTAGCCGTGTTCCTTCAGGCCCTGCTTCAGGGCGTTGGAGTTCGCCCACATCTGGTCGCGTCGATCATCCGCGGCCGTGACCAGGTCAAGTGCCTTGCCGAGGCTCTGCACGTAGACCATCGGGAGACTCTTGGCGAATACCTGGGTACGCGCGTTGTAGGCGATCCACTCAATCACATCCTTTCTTGATGCGGAGAACCCGCCGATGGAAGCGAACGCCTTCGCAAACGTACCGAAATAGATATCAACACCGTCCTGGACGCCGAGATGGTCGGCGGTGCCTCGCCCGTGCGGCCCCATGACGCCCCAGCCGTGGGCGTCGTCAACAAACACGCGCGCGTCGTATTTCCTGGCCAGTTCCACGATCTCAGGCAGGATGGCGAGGTCTCCGGTCATGCCGTAGACCCCCTCGATGAGGATGATGACGCCGCCTTTGCGGGATCGATTGACGTGCTTGAGGACCGCTTCGAGGTTTTCGGCGTTGTTGTGTTTGAACACCCGCAACTGTCCCCGGGACAGGAATGCGGCGTCAACGATGCTCGCGTGAGCAAGCTTGTCCATGATGAGCACATCGTCCGGGCCGACAACCGATTGGATCGTCCCCAGTACTCCCAGGTATCCGTAGTTGAAGAGGAACGCGGCTTCCTTCTGCGTGAAATCGGCGAGTCTCGTCTCCAGTTCCTGGTGATACGGTGTGTTGCCGGTCATCATTCGAGAGCCCATCGGTGAACTGACCCCGAACTCTTTCACAGCTTCAATGGCCGTTTGCTTGATTTCCTCGCTGTCGGCAAATCCGAGGTAGTTGTTGACGCTCCACATCACCGTCGGGTGGCCATCAAACTCCATAACTCGGCCGGCGATCGGTGGCAAGGTCGGTCGGGTGAAGTAGTGGTCGTCCCGGGCCCGCATCATCCCAAAGTAGCCGCCGTCGGTCCGACATTTGTCAAAGATATCCCGATGGTTTGTCGTACCTTCCTCGTGTTCCTCGTACATCAGATCCTCCTAGAAGAGTTCCTTCATAATTCGATCGACGCTTTCCGCGTCTGATTCTTCGCTGTTGATGATGCGGGTGGGTGGGATGAGCCGTACATCTTCGTTCTCTGCGACCAGGTCCACCCCACCGCCGGTCAGATTGAGCATCACTATTTCGTCCCTTTCGATAGTCCCGTTCTTCGTGGCCTGAATCAGGTCCGCGACGGCGACAGCGGCGGCCGGGGACGCATCAATGCCCTCGGTCTTCAGGAAGAGTTCTCCAGCCGATGAGGCCGTTTCGTTGTCAATGGAGCCGGTGGTACCGTCAGAGTCAACGAGTGCCTCATAGAGCCCTCCAATCAGGCTGTAGGGCGGTTTCCTGTTCGCGAGCACCTTTGCATTGATCGCGGCGATTTGCCGCCTCGCCTCCTGCTCATCAAACGGGAGGAGCGCTCGGCTGCGTTGCTGCCACGACTTGTGAATTGGACTGAACGGCGCGTTCTGGCTCACACGAATCTTCATCTTTCGGCTGCCGAACTGTCCCGACTCGACCAGGCGGAGACTTGCCTCCCAGGCGGCAATGGCTCCGGTACCACTCCCGACGGCCTGGAAGTAATGGTGAGGAATCTCCCCAATGGCGTCGGCGGCCGAGAGCACGGTCGTGCCCATGCCGTCACGCCGGGCTACATTCTTGGCGCCACCCTCCGGGTTGAATCCCGGCAGCGAGGCGATGGTGCCGGCAAGCGCGATTGCATCCGAGTAGTCGGAGTCGCGTCCTGCTGCGATGACGCGAACACAATCCGAGAGCGGTCCAATGGACCAGAGCGAGGGCAGATTGCCTTCCGGTATGACGACCACCAACGGGATCTCGTTGTCCGAACACACCCTCGCAAACGCGCGGGCGGTGTTTCCGGCCGAGGCAACCACAAGGACGGAATCGGAGTCCGATGGCGTCCGCGCACACACGCTGTATGCCTCGCACTCCTTGAAGGTTCCCGTGAGCATGCGGCATCCGCGCTCCGGCCAGTACCCGGAGAAGGTGATGAAGAGGCGGTTCAGCCCCAGATGGCGTGCGAGCCCTTCACTCTGGTAGGTGATTGGGGCGCTCGAGCCCTCCAGTCGGCGCCGAACAGGCATCCAGCGCTCAAACCGGTAGATGCCGTCCTCCAACGGACCAGCCGCGAACTGCTTGGTGTCATACTCGGTTCGCAGGAATGCCGGCTGTGTCGCATTTGGGTTGGAGAGCGGCGCGTCAACGTCCGACAGAATCTCACCGGTTTCCAGACATCTGAGTTTGTAGTGCAAATCCACCGCTGTGTTCATTCTGAATTCTCCTGTCACAGGCTGAAAATGATCCCGTTCTTGCGTAGAACGGTCCTTATTTGCTCCACCGCCCCCTGCGAATCTTTCGGATTCGAGATGTGGAGGGTGACGGCAATATCGGTCGTGATTCTTTCGCCGACCCAGACAGTCAGAATACTCTCCGGATTGACCGGAACCTTGATCAGATTAAGGTCTTCCTGCGTTAATTCGGCACCCGAAACAATGAGAATGATCCCTGCATCAAGGAAGATATGGGACACTTCCGCCAGCCGGCGAATGTGCTCGTCGCGGCTCACCGGAACCTCCTGAATGTCGGCACTGAGTCCATGCTTGAGGTTTCCGATTCCGAGGTTGTAGACAAGTTTGCCATCCGCGAAGAGGCGTTCCTCCAGCGCATTCCCGATTTCGCGCTTGCCGCCACCCTCCACGCCGGTCAGGAGGACGAGCGTTGCCCGCTGGTTGTACCGTTCCGCGCGGAGTTCCGGGGCTATGTGGCTGCGCTCCCAGTTGAAGTTGCGCAGTCGAACGTTCTCTCGAAACCACTCGTCGTCGTTGTCCCCGATTGATCGAATGATCCCGCCGCCGCGAATCTCGTAGTCGTCAACGATGACGAAGCGGGAGGAGTAGGGGATTGCTTCAACCGGGTCAAAAGCAACGTCCTGGTCAAATTCAAACTCCACATCAGCCACGTCGTGACGTTCAATCTGCTCCTTGCGCCGGTGGCTCTGGAGGCTTGAGGCATCCAGTAGCCGGTGAATGCGACGGATGCGCACCGGCACCCGGGCAGTCCCCATCTTGAAGACGTATTCCTTCCCTGTGGTCATCGGAACCTTGCCCAACCAGAACAGATTCACCCGGAGATGGTTGGACACCTCCGGCGGCTTTTCGTCCGCGCGCGCCGCGATCTCTCCGCGCGTGACGTAGATCTGCTCAGCGAGAGTGATGCTGGTTGCGTACGGGGCCGACATTTCATTGGTCTCGGGAGCATTGAATCGTTCAAAACCGAGAACGGTGCTCCGCTTGCCCGAGGGGTAGAATACGATCTCGTCCCCGATGGCAACCCGCCCGGTATCAATGGTTCCCGCGATGATTCGGCGCGAATCTCCGTACCTGGTGAACTTGTATACGCCCTGAACGGGCATCCGAAACGGTAACTGTTCCCGATTAGCTTCTTTGACAAACACGTCCAGTTGGTCCACGACGGTCGGGCCCTCGTACCAGTTCATGGGCTCGGATCGGTTCACCACATTGTCCCCGGCCATCCCGCTCACGGGGATGAACTCCACGGCATCACTGTCAACGTCAATGCTCCGCAGGAACCGCTTGTACTTGCGCACGATTCTCCTGAACACCGTCCGGTCATAGTCCACCAGGTCCATCTTGTTCACGAGTACCGCGAGCTGACCCACACCGAGCATCGAGAGGAGATAGCCATGACGGCGAGAGTTATCCTGAATGCCCTCGTCGGCATCAATTACCAGGAATGCGACTTCTGCGCGACTGGCGCCGGTCACCATGTTCTTCAGGAATTCAATGTGCCCCGGCGCGTCAATGATGATGTAGTCCCGAAGGGCAGTACTGAAGAATACTCGGGCGGAATCGATTGTAATTCCCTGGGCCTGTTCATCTTTCAGGGCGTCAATCAGAAACGCATACTCGAACGGCTTCGAATTTCGCTCGCATGTTGCCTTCACCTGCTCCAGCTTTCCGTCCGGCAGTGATCCGGTATCCGCCAGGAGTCGGCCGACAATAGTGCTCTTACCGTGGTCCACGTGGCCGACGATGACCATCTGCATCTGCTGGCGGCTCATCTGAAGTCCGTCCGGCCCCTCGGGTTTGTCCGTGGCAGGTGAGGTGATTTCGGCTGTACCTTCAAGTTGTACTTCAGACACGATCTCCCCCTACATGTAGCCGTCGCGGCGCAGTGTTTCCAGACCGCCACCATCTTCCGCGTCCTGTGCGCGGCCGCTTCTTTCGGCGACGTTCTTCAGTTGTCCACCCTTGAGCTCGGCGATGATCTCCTGAGGATTGCGGGCGGCTGACTCTATCGGGAACGTACACGGGTTGCAGCCAAGCGACCGGTATCGCTTGCCGTCTCCCTGGTCGTAGTAGAGGCTGACCGTGGGTATCTGTTCCCGCTCGATGTATTCCCAGATGTTCAGCTCCGTCCAGTCCAACAGCGGATGAATCCGAAGATGGGTGCCGGGGGCGAACTCGGTCTTATACTGATTCCAGAATTCCGGGGGCTGATCGCCGATGTTCCAGTCATTTCGAGTATCACGGGGTGAGAAGTATCGTTCTTTGCTTCGCGATCCTTCCTCGTCGGCTCTGACTCCAACGATGACCCCGGTGAATGCTTCGGCATCTTCTTCCTTCACATACTCATCCGCCCGGTGGTCAAACCGGTACCGGGTGCCGTTACCCTCGAGTGTCCGATGGAGAGCGGCTGTCTTGAGACTTGCACAGCACTGGACCCGCGTGAGTTTGCCGTCCGGGAAAGTCTGCTTCGCAGCCAGCGCCTCTTCGTTCTGGCCAACGACCATCGCCAGCCCCCATTCGCGGGTCAGCCGATCCCGATACTCGATCATCTCCGGGATCTTGTATCCCGTGTCGATGTGGATGAGTGGGAACGGAACGTGCCCGGCAAATGCCTTCCGGGCCAACCAGAGAAGCACCGTCGAATCCTTGCCGATTGACCAGAGCATGCCCAGGTCTTTGAAGTTGGCGTAGGCCTCGCGGAGTATATAGATGCTCGTGTTCTCAATGAGATCCAAGTGATCCATTACTATCCTCTTGGGGAATATCCATTCCAGGAATCATACAGATGACTCACCTGTTGTCGCAACAAATTCGGTCGGTGGCCGACCGAATTTAACACACTCTGGGCGCGAAAGTACAGACATTTGAACAATTCTACCGTGACTCAGGCTCCTTCATGCCTGCAATCAGCTTAAGAATGCGGTCACCGTTCCGCTCGTCCGCCTCTATGTGACCCCAGCCGCGCTCCGCCTGAAACAATCCATCGTACGCCGAATCATGATAGCTGCGCAGCAGGTGGGGAATTTCTTCTTCGTCCAGCAGCGCAGACAGGAGGCGTGCCTGGATCTCATTGTCCAGTGTCGCTATCCGCTTTGGTTTGGTCATGTGGTGTGATGCTACTCCCGCAACCGATTGGTGGCAAGACGTATTCGCCCATTTGGTGTATGTTGACCAAACGGGAGGAAGGGCAATGCGAAACGGTGTGCGGCCTGCGCTCGCACTCATGGCGGTACTTGCACTTTCCGGTGCTGCCTTTGCTCAGACCTCGGATATCATCATTGTGAACGACACAGGAGCGACTTTGTTCTTCCTGTACGCGTCACCGACGACGGCGGACAGCTGGGGCGAGGATCTGCTGGGCGACACAGTTCTCCCCGACGGCGCCTCCTTCCAGGCAAGACTGCGTCGGGCCGACGCCTTTGATATCCGAGCAGTAGACTCCAATGACAACGAGTACATAGTCTGGAACTGGAACGCCGCCCGGACACCGCGCGTCGTCATCCGGCAGGATGTGTTTGTCGGTGTCAACACCGCATCAAGCGCCTCCGCGCTTGCCTGGTTGAACATCCGGAATGAGACCAACTATACCATCGTGCAGATCGTTGCGGTTCCCGCGAGTACGGGGGACTGGGATTCCGGCGAGTCGCTGCTCCAGAGCTGGGAAACCATTCACGACGGAGAAGATTACCGGGTTGAGATTGATCTGGATGCCTCCGACACATTCATCTATGACATCATGCTGATCGACGAAGATGGTGATCAGTACTTCAAGTGGGACGTGAATTTGGAGATCGTCGGAGAAATCATCTACACCCTCGATGATCTCCGGTTCCGATAATCGAGTCCATCCGGCACTGCATCGACCGTCAATTCTGTTGCGTATATCGAATCTATCCAATTGAAACACGCTTGACAAAGTTTCGGCTGCAAGCTATTTTGTTGCAATACATACAGTAGTGGAGGGACCTAATGCAGATTGTGCTTTGGTTCGCCCTGCCGCTTGCTGGTGTGGTTCTAGGTTGGCTAATTAGATGGCTGTACGCCAGATTTCAACTGTCCTCTTCTGAACAACGCGCAGAGAGGCTGAAACGAGATGCTGTCAAAGATGCGGAAGGCCTTAAGAAGGAGCTGATTCTTGAGACAAAAGATGAGCTTTTGCGAGAACGGAATCAGCAGGAGAAAGAGCTACGAGATCAACGGATTGAACTCCAGCGCTTTGAGAAGCGCCTTCTTCAGAAGGAAGAGAACCTAGAGACCAAGCTGGCCGGCGTTGAGCGACAACAGAATAATTTCATCGAACGCGAACGAGTCATTGGCGATAGGGAAGTCGAGTTGGCCCAACAGGAGACGACGTGGCGTCAGGAACTGGAGAGAATCTCCAGCCTGACCGCGGACGAAGCCAAGCGCCAGCTGATCAGTTCGCTCGAGAATGAGGCTCGTCACGAGGCTCAGACTCTCGTCAACAAGATTGAGCAGGAAGCAACCGTTACGGCGGACAAGCGCGGACGGGAAATTCTCGTATCCACCATTCAGCGGATGGCCTCTGAGGTCAATGCCGAGGTTACCGTCGCGTCGGTGGATCTGCCGAACGACGAGATGAAGGGACGGATCATCGGTCGGGAAGGACGCAACATCCGGACTATGGAAACACTGACCGGCGTGGATATCATCATTGATGACACGCCCGAGGCGGTAGTCGTCTCGTGTTTCGATCCTGTCAGGAAAGAGATTGCCCGGCGCAGCCTGGAACGGCTGATCACCGACGGAAGGATTCATCCCACGCGAATTGAAGAAGTAGTGGGCAAGGTCACTCAGGACGTATCTCAGACCATCTATGACGAGGGTGAGAAGGTCCTGTTCGAACTCGGCCTGCATCAGATGAAACCTGAGGGCGTACGCGGTATCGGAAGACTCCAGTACCGTACGAGCTACGGGCAGAACGTGCTGATGCACTCCAAAGAGGTCTCCATTCTCGCCGGTATGCTGGCCTCAGAACTGGGCGCCGATCGTGACATTGCGAAGCGCGGCGGTTTACTGCACGACATCGGGAAAGGGATCGAGAGTGACGGCGATTCGAGTCATGTCGAACTCGGTGTCGAACTCGTTAAACGGATTGGCGAAGACGGACGCGTCATCAACTGCGTTGCCGCCCACCACGGGGATGCGCCGCACAGCTGCATTGAGTCGGTCCTTGTTCAGATTGCCGATGCGCTGAGTGCATCTCGTCCAGGCGCCCGACGCGAGACACTGGACAACTACATCAAGCGACTGGAGAATCTGGAACGCATTGCCGAGGAGTTCCAAGGTGTGGACAAGGCGTACGCCATTCAGGCGGGTCGGGAACTTCGCATCATGGTGAACCACGAGACGGTTTCCGATGATGGCGCCAAGGACATTGCGAAGGAAATTGCCAGACAGATTGAGGCGCAGCTCCGGTATCCGGGGCGTATCAAGGTGACCATGATCCGTGAAACCCGGATCGTGGAGTACGCCCGATAGTGGGCCGAACACTGACGGCCCTGTTCATCGGCGATGTCATCGGGCAGCCGGGAATACGGGCCGTCTTCACACATCTGAAGCAACTGATCAAAAAGACAGGCGCTGACATCGTTGTGGTCAACGGCGAGAATGCGGCCGACGGCTTTGGGCTGACGCCCGAAGCCGTCTCCACGATCTTTGAGGCCGGTGCAGACGTCATCACATCGGGCAATCACATCTGGCAGAAGATCGAGGTATTCAATCTGCTCGACAGTGAGCCGCGCCTTCTGCGTCCGGCCAACTATCCCCCCGGGGACCCCGGTCACGGACACTGCGTTGTTGATGTCAAGGGAACTCGCGTCGCGGTCATGAACCTTCAGGGCCGGGTTCGAATGGTGAGAACCGATTGCCCGTTCCGGAAGGCAAACGACATCCTTCGAACCCTGGACAAAGAAGCTGACGTCATCCTTCTGGATTTCCATGCCGAGGCGACTGATGAGAAGGAAGCCCTCGCGGCCTATCTTGACGGAAGGATTGCCGCCCAGGTGGGGACCCACACTCATGTCCCCACAGCCGACGCCCGTGTTCTGCCAAAGGGAACCGCATACATTACCGATCTCGGCGCAACGGGTCCCGCAAGCTCGGTCATTGGGTTCAACCCAGGCATCAGCATTCGGCGAGTCCTGACTCAGCTTCCACTCAAGAACGAGGTGGGTGAGTCTGCCGCACATATAAACGGTGCTGTGGTGGTGGTTGACCTGGAGACTGGGCTGGCGCGGTCCATTGAGTCCATTCGAGAAGAGTCGGTTGTATAGTGGCGCCGACGCGGGTCAGGGCCATCGAGAGACTTGCGGTCTATGAACCTGACATCGATCGCGAGGGATTGATCGCGCGGATCATGTGCGGGGACGTCTCATTCAACGGTCAGACAGTGCGGGATCCCAAGGAGTTGGTGCCTGCGAATTCCACTGTCACCTATCGTGAGGCAGGGTTTGTCGGCCGTGGCGGTATCAAGCTGGACCACGCGCTTGATCTTTGGGGCGTCGATGTATCCGGCAAGGTGGTGCTGGATGCCGGGGCGAGCACGGGGGGATTCACCCACGCACTCCTCCTCCGCGGGGCGGCCGCGGTCCACGCTGTTGATGTGGGATACAACCAACTCGCATACAGCCTTCGCACAGATCCCCGCGTCATCGTACACGAACGGACCAACGTCACCGAACTCACGGTCCTCAACCCCAGGCCTCACTTTGCGGTCGCCGACCTGAGTTTTCGTTCCCTGAGCGGCGCTACCGCGCATTTACTTGACCTCACCGCCGACCGGTGGGCAATCGTTCTACTGAAGCCGCAGTTTGAGTGGCGAGACCCGAACCAGGAATTTGACGGGCTGGTCCCGGAAGACGAAGTGGACAAGATCGTGCGGAATACCCTTGGGCTTCTGTCCGGGGAAGGTGTCTTTGCGCACGCAACCACCGAATCTCCCATCCGGGGCGCGAGTGGAAACCGGGAGTTTCTTGTCCTTGTCAGCGCCGGGCCCGACGCGCCTACGAACTGAACGCGTCTCGACCGAGCGGCTCGCCGATGAAGATGCCGTCCCCCCCGACGTAGTCAAGCGTCTCTCCCTCAATGAGGAACTGCACCTCGATGACAGTTGGGAACTCCGTAGAAGAGTAGATGATCTGCTGGAGCTGGGCCACAGTGCCCTCGGCCCCCATGGGGTTGAAGCGGAATGACTTGTTGAAATTGAGATATGCGACACCGTCGTCCACATAAGCGGAGATCAGTTGGGTCTCAGCGGGAATGAGATTCAGCAGGCCCTCATCCAGCTCCTCACCGCTCGGGCCGGCAATCAGCGCACGAATGGTCTCGGTGAGCGGGCTCTGGTCGTAGGTAACCGGGCGAACCACCCGCTGGGGGTAGGTGCGTCCATCGTCGGTGACTCGTATGAAGTAGAGAGCTGCCATTCTCTGGTTCGGCCTGGACACATCCTGCTCGGGTTCGCGGCCGGAGGGGTCGGTCGGTGGCTCTTCCCGCACTTCAACGGTCGGCGACGCCTCCGGCGTCTCGGTGGTTTCCGCGGGCGGGCGAGCGGTCTCATCGTCAAACACAATGTTCGGCCCGGCAGGCTCGGGCTGGAGCGTCTCGGGGTCCTGCGCGGCAGGCTCGTCCACGGGCGAGTCATCTGCGGACGAGTCATCCGACGCCATGCGATCCCGTATCACATCCACGATTCCGGTTGACTCAAGGACCTGCTCAATGTTGCCTCGATTGGCAAGGAATATAACGAGTACGAGGAGGATAAACGCAACCCAGAAGAGCACACCTATGGATGCTCGCCGCCTTCCAGTCGATTCTGCCATACACTGAAGAGTATCGGCCGATTTTTGATTCAGGCACCCTTCAGTTTGACACCATTCAAACGGTGGGCGTATAGTTAGGCGCCATGAAGAAGCTGACCGGTATATCGGCATCGCCGGGCATCGCCATCGGGAAGCCGTTTCTCTACATCCACGAACAGCCAACTGTTCCGCGGTACGACATCTCTGATTCCGAGATCGATTCGGAGATGGATCGGTTTCGAGCCGCGGTTGAGCGCGCAAGCTGCGAGCTCACAGACATCAGGGAGCAAAGCGCCGGCCAGGTTGACGCTGATCAACTCGCGATCATCGACGCACATCAACTGATGGCCAAGGACCCCGAGTTCGAGAATCAGATACTTCGCAGACTCACTGATGACCTCATGAACGTTGAGTGGATGCTCCACACACACGAACAGGAGCTGCTGGACAAACTCAACAAGGCAGACAGCGAGGCTCTCCGTGAACGGTCCTCGGATCTCCATGACGTCACCGGCCGCGTCCTGAATCAACTGCTGCAGCGCGAACGCTTCTCCCTGGCGGATCTCACCGAGGAAGTGATTGTGATTGCACACGATCTCATGCCGTCGGATGCAATCGTCATGAACAAGGACTATGTGAAGGGAATTGCGATGGACGGCGGCGGCCCGACGTCGCACACCGCAATTCTCGCACGCTCGTTCGAGATTCCGAGCGTCCTGGGACTGACCACCGTAACGCGGGCGGTAATCGACTCGGACCTGATCATCGTCGACGGCAACCACGGAGTTATCCTGATCGACCCCGATGCCGAGACATGCGCCCGATACGAGCAACAGATAACCGAGTGGCACCAGCGTGAAGTTCAACTCATGCGCCTCAACGATCTGCCCGCCGAGACGAAAGACGGCAAGCTCATCGCGTTGAAGGCAAACATCGAGGTGCCTGAAGAAGTGGATGCCGTACTGAGCCATGGCGCGGACGGGGTAGGGCTCTACAGATCGGAATTCCTGTTTATGTCCCCGGGCCGACTCCCGAGTGAAGAGGAACAGTACCGGGCATACCGGTCTGTGATTGAGGCAATGCCGGACAAGCCGGTGACGATTCGCACGCTGGACGTAGGGGGCGACAAGGTTATTCCGCAGCTCGACGGCTGGGAGGAGCGCAATCCTATCCTGGGCTGGCGAGCAATTCGTTTCTGTCTTTCAAATCGGGATGTCTTTCGGACTCAGCTCCGAGCATTGCTTCGCGCCGGCCGGCACGGACGCCTGGAGATCATGTTCCCGATGATTTCCGGTCTCGAGGAGATGACCGAAGCGTTTGATTTCCTTGCTGAGGTGAAGAAGGAACTGAAAGGAGAGGGGGTGGACGTCCCCAATGACCTGCCTATAGGCATCATGATTGAAGTCCCGTCCGCGGCGATGGTCGCGGATGTCCTGGCTCGAAGAAGCCATTTCTTCTCAGTTGGCACGAACGACCTGATTCAGTACACATTGGCGGTGGACAGAGGCAATGAGCGTATCGCGTATCTCTACGAGCCGTTCCATCCTGCTGTCCTTCGTATGCTGAGGTTGGTGATTGACAGTGCCCATGACACCGGAATCCCGGTGGCAATGTGCGGTGAAATGGCGGGTGATCCCGTGGCGACAGTGCTGCTCCTCGGGCTTGGCCTGGACGAGTACAGCATGAGCGCCGGCAGTATCCCGGAAGTGAAACGGATCATCAGAAGCACATCCGTTCGGGAAGCTGAAGAGGTTGTGGGCGCGGCGATGGAGATGCGCTCGTTCAAGGAGGTGGATCGATTCATCCGCCGCCTCATGGAGGAGCGATTTGGCGTATCAATCGGCTGAAGGCACGGTACCGCAGGTAGCAATTGTCGGCCGCCCCAACGTGGGCAAATCAACGCTTTTCAACCGCCTGGTGGGACGCCGCCGGGCCATCACCGATCCCACGCCCGGAGTCACCCGCGACCCGGTTGGGCACCGGGCAACGCTCGCCGGGCATGAGGTACAGGTCGTTGACACGGGCGGCTTCACCACCGGAGGTGATGAGTTGGCACGCGCCATCAGTGAACGAGCGCTCCGGGCAATCGATCAGAGTGATGTGGTCTTGCTTGTCGTTGATGGGACGGACCTCACCGCCCTGGATGAGGAGTTCCTGGAGCAACTGCGACCGTACGGCGCCAGGCTCGTGCTGGTGGTGAACAAACTGGACACCGACAAGAGGGACGATCTTGTCTGGGAGTTTCACGCACTCGGGGTGGATCGGGTTGTGGGTGTTTCCGCCGCCCACGGACGCGGGATACAGGAGTTGGGGGCCGCGGTCCATCCCCTGCTGGATGTCCAGCCGAATGCCGGCCAGGCGGACGCCGATGGACCGGCCGCCGCCGAGGCCGACACCGACGATGAAGGCGACATCATTCGGCTTGCGATTCTCGGTCAACCGAATACCGGCAAGTCCACGCTTGTCAATCGACTTACCGCCAGTGACAACTCGCTCGTGTCGTCTCAGCCGGGAACGACCCGTGATGTCATAGAGGGTGCCTTTGAATGGGGTTCTCGCCGGTTCTACGTGCTGGATACGGCCGGAATTCGCAGGAAGAGCAAGGTCACCGAAAACATCGAGTACTACTCCGTGAACCGCGCGATAAGCACCATCAAGGAAGCGGAGGTGGTAGTTCTTCTCGTGGATGCGGAGAAGGGGCTGACTGAACAGGACAAGAAGATCTCGGCTCTCGTGGTTGAGAAGGGACGCGGGATTATCCTCGCGCTCAGCAAGTGGGACGTCATGCCCAAGATCGGCAATCAGTTCCAGGCGATCCGGGATCGAATTGACTTCCTCTTCCCGATCCTTCGTTTTGCACCACTCGTGCCAGTCTCAGGCCTGACGGGGTCCGGCGTGGACAACGTCCTGGATGCCGTTGTGAAGGTTCGGAGTCAGCTTCATCATCGCGTGGAGACCGGCAAATTGAACCGGCACCTGGCGAAATGGGTTGAAGAAAATCCGCCCCCGATGAGAGGTCGCCGACGGCCCAAGATCAAGTACATGACCCAGGTGGACCGGCTGCCGGTGACATTCATCGCGTTTGTCAGCAACCGCCGCGGGATTGCCGAGAGCTATGTCCAGTATCTCCGGAACAGAATTCGCGCTGATTTCGGGCTGGACAAGATCCCGATCCGCCTGGAACTGAGGCACCGCTGATGCGTCACTTCACGATTGGTGAGGTGTGCCGCGTGCTGGAGGTGAAACCGCACATTGTCCGCTACTGGGAGCAGGAGATCGGTGTCCTGAGCCCCTCCAAGGACCTCGGAGGCCGTCGCATCTACACCCTTGCCGATCTACAACTTCTCTTTCGGATCAAGTACCTCGTTCAGGAGCGTAAGTTCACCGTGGAGGGGGCCGCTCAGCGTCTCATCGAGGAAGTGGACGGAGAGTCCGCGGACGCGAAAGCACAGGTTCATGCGGTCCGGGCTGAACTTCTGCGCCTCCTTGACAAGATTCATCGGGAGAGTGCCGATACACTCAAGTGAATGAGTAGCGCAAGCCTGACCCGCGCAGTACTCTCCCTGGCATTCGCTGTTCTCATTGTGCCCCCGGCTGCAACGGCCCTCGATCCAGCTACCGCCCGTCGGCTGCCACCGGAGCACACCGATATTCGCCGGGAATTCCTCGACTACGTCACCGCGCCTCTCGTAGAGCTCTATCGCCTGCGGGAAGCCACGCGCCGATCGCGAATCTCCGGTGTTGATGTACGGGTCTCGGTGGAACAGAGCGACGACTACGTCTACCTCGTTGTCGTACCCGGGCTGAACGGCGAGTATCCGCTGGACAGCGCCGGAACCTTCATTCTGCGGCGTCGGCGGGACAACGGGACCATCAGTCAGCTCAAGGTATTCCTCCGCTCCGATTCGCGGTTCTTCATCCGGGTGCGGCCCGATCGCGACGATCGATCACTCATGTCCGTCTACCTCGCCGACACCCGCATTCACCGGGATGTCGCGGTGCCGATGGGCATTGAGATGATCATGCAGGAGCCGCTGGAACGCCTTCTCAGCGTCACCTCATCACTGATCGACTGGTCGTGGTTTTTTCCGGAACTCGACCTCGGCGCATATGAGCCCGTGCGGATAATGGTTGAGCGCGCACGAGCAACTCTGCACACCCTCCCGGACGCGGAAGACGGCGCGATGGATGAAACGGGACGGTTGGTCTTCATCCAGAGCCTGGTTCTTCAGGACCAGCAGCCCGGTTTCAACTGCTCGGGATTCGCCAAGTGGATCGTTGACGGACTGCACATGGGCCTTTACGGATCTTTCCTCCCCATTGAGCCGCTGAAGACCAAACACACCGATCTGCGCGGTCACCGCTGGAGCGAGCCGCGCGAAGATGACCGCGACCCGTATTTCGGACTTGATTGGACTCGTAACCTGGCGACCGCAATGTTGTCTGCAGAACATGGAGGAGCGCAGACACACCCGGAGGCCGCCGATGTGCGCAATGTTCCGTATGCCACCTACATTGAGGACGTCGGATACCCGGTGGATCAGCTCGGGCAGATCATGTATCTGCTCGCCGTACGGGAACCGGGATACTTCTACGTTGCCTCGGTGAACCGGGAGTTTGGGAGTGAGCCGCGACTCAATCAGCACGTCCATGTCGCGGTGCTATTCCCGTATTTTGATGACGATGGACAGTTCCGCGTTGATGTGATGGAGAGAAATGTTGAGACGAGCCTCCAGTCCCTGGACGATCGCTACCACGATGATCACATCCACCTCGTTCGCATTCGAGCGGACGAATCCTACACGCCGCCGCTCATCCGCAATTGATGAAGGCAGGCAGCTGAGATACGCTTTATGACCATGAAAAAGACTCTCGTTGCGCTGATGGTGTTTCTCGTTGCCGCTCTCGCAGTGGCCCAGCAGAGTGACCGTGAACTGTTCAACGAGGCGGAACGGAGGTTCCAGTCCCAGGATTACGAGCTGGCAATTGATCGATATGACACATTGATTCGAGAATTCCCGGTCAGCCAGTACATCCCGGACGCCCAGTTTCGCAAAGCGGTCGGGCTCTACCGGCTTGATCGACTTAGCGAGGCGCTGGAGCTCCTGGATCTGGTCGAACGTCGATACAGGTCCACCCGGTACCTCGGGTACGTGCCGTTCTGGCGCGGCGTTGTCCTGTATGACCGGGGCAGCTACAGCGAGGCGCTGCCCGCCCTGACCGCTTTCGTGGGCGCGAGCGAATCAACAGACCCGGAGAGCTCCCGGCAGCTTGATCCTGAGCTGGAGAATCAGGCGCTGCTCTACAAGGCGCTTGCCGAGATCACGACGGAACAACCGGAATCGGCGAGCGCCAGCCTGGTGCGGCTCCTTGCTGATGAAGCTGCTCCCACCGATCAGCCCTACGCCCTCTCTCTGCTCATGAGCCTCCTTGTCCAGGCGGCTGACTACGAGGCCGCCCGTGCGCTCTATGAAACGGTGGAACCCGAGGCGCTCAATCCGGCGTATCGCGGTCAGATATCGCTCTATGGAGCCGAGGCCTTCCACGGTTCCGGCGACGCCGAGGCTGCGGTGAAACTCTACCGCACCCTTCTCAACTCAACGCCCCAGGTCGTCACGGTTGCATACCAGCGGCTGTTCCAGTACGCCCAGGCCGAGCTGATAGCCGAGAGTCCGGCCGACATCCTGAGGCAGGCCGAGCAGGCCCTCGCCGGCCAGACCGATATCCTCAAGGAGCTCTGGCTCCGTGTTGGTATTGACAGCTTCAACCAGAGCCGGTTTGATCTGGCGGAGCTGTATTTCCGCAGGATCTGGGACTTCCGCCGGACTGAATCGATACCGGCGAGCGTTGCGCTCTACCTGTCTCGGCTGCTGGATCGTCGCGGCGATATTTCTGAAGCCGCTGATGTGTTGCTCGAGTATCTGGACCTCCACGGGGAAGAATCGGACGAGCGCCTGCGAGTGCTCATTGCGCTCGGGAACTTTCAGATCCGCACCGAGGAATTTGAGGATGCCGTGACGATTCTTGGATCAGCCGTGGAAGATTACCCCGACAGTCCGTACTACGGAGAAGCGGCCTACCAGTACGCGTATGCGCTGCGCCGAAACGCCCGGCATGCGGATGCATTGTCGGTGATTGAAGCGGCATTCGCATCCGGGAGAACGAGCGGTGTTCAGGCGGATTTCCTTCGGCTCCGGGCACGAATTCTGCGAGAGCGCGGCAGAGAAGAGGAGGCGTTGCAGGCACTCTTCGAGTACCTGCCGCTGCGGCCCGGCGACAGCGATGCCGCCCTGGAATACGTGAATCTGCTGTTCGAGCTCGGGCGCCGTGAGCGCGTTCTGCAGGAAGGGCCGAATATCCTCGAGGAATTGGAATCGCGCGACGCGGCCGGTACGCCGGTGAAAGCGCAGATCTTCTACGTTCTGGGACTGGCCCACGTGTCGGGCAAGGAGCACGACGAGGCCGTAGACAGATTCAGCGCGGTCCTCTCTCTGCCGCCGACTTCGGATCCGGCCGTCGCCCTGCTCCTGCCCTATGTTCGCTACTACCGTGGCTGGTCACACTATCGGTCAGGGAACTACCAGATGGCGGTGGGAGATTTCGAGGCGGTTATTGCTGCTGATGCAGCTCACCCGCTGGCGCCGCGGTCGAGCTACCTGGCGGGATGGGCATATTTTCGGCTGGCCCGGTTTGATGAGGCAACGAGCGCGCTGGCTCGGGTGCGCACCTACACGGTATCGGAACAACTGGCGATAGAAGCGGGCTATCTGCTCGGACGATCTCTCGCGTCGGCCGGCTCCCTGCAGCAGGCCGCCGCCGAGTTCCGCAGCCTCTATCTGGACTATCCGCAGTCGGAGTACGCCGACGATGCCTGGTTCGAGTATGGTCAGACCCAGGCGTCACTCGGGAGTATTGACGCCGCCGTTGCCGCCTTTGACGAACTCATCGCCGGTTATCCGTCAAGCGAACTCGCAGAGGACGCGGTCTTCAGACGGGCGGAGCTCCTGTTCGGGGCTTCACGCAGCGCTGAGGCCCGCGATGCCTACTTCGCCTATCGGACCCTCTACCCGTCGGGGGGGCAGATTGATGCCGCCCTCTACTGGGGCGGTCAGGCAAGCGCCCAGCTCGGCGAGATCGCCGGCGCGATTCTGTTGTGGGAGCGACTGATCAGCGAACACAGGGGCAGCCCGTATCGGGCTGATGCAATGCAGGAGGCGGCTGTTCTGCACGTTGATCGGGGTGAGTATCGGCAGGCCCTCAATCTCTACACTGAACTGCAAGCGACCTACTCCGAGGTTGCCGGCGCGATCGGGGCCCAGAGACGCATTGACGAACTCGTTCTGCTGATAGGCGGTCTTTCGCAACGAGAGGCAGAGCTCTATGTGACAATAGAGAGTTCCGGCGGTGCGATGAGCGATGCTGGCCGGCAGGCCATCATTGAGCTGGCTCGGCTTGCGATCTACGAAGACACCGCGACCGGCATTGATGTGAGCACGGTTGTACCACTCCTGGAGGCCGTGGCCGAGCAGGTGCGGGCCGCACCGGCCTATGCAGCTCAAGCTCTCTTCCTGCTGGGAGAATATCACTCGCGGCAGGCTGAGTTCCTGCGGGCGGCAGACCGTTATCTTCAGGCCGCAGCGACCAGCAGTGCAGACCGTGACCTGGCGGCGCTCTCCATCTATCGCGCGGCCGAGATGTACTCAACCGCGGGGCGCACGACCGAAATGCAGACATTGCTGCAGCGCCTGGAGGAAGACTTCCCGGGGTCGCAGTGGCTTGAAGAGGCGCGAGGCCTCCAGGGAGGTGCGCAATGAGTACTGTCATCAGATCGCGGACCGCAGCTTCTGTACTATTTATGATCGTGTTCACCTCATCGGTGATCGCCCAGGATTCCGGTCCGGCAGAGCCGTCCCTGACCGAGATCATCATTCCGGAGTTCGTCCTCCGCGTGGAAGAACTTGGCGTTGAAGAGGTCGAGGCCGTTCTGCCGAATCAGGCGGAGCTTGCGCTGGGACAGATCGCTCTTCCGTTGCCTGGCGCAGATGAGCTGGCCGTCTCCGACATTGCCTTTGATGCGCCGCTCCCGGCAGTCGCCGCGCGAAGCGAGGGGCCGTCTGTGTTCAGCACCGGTCGGCTTGGGGCGGGAACCGCCAATCGTGTGCTCGGCGAGCTCTCCATCTACAAGCTCGGCGCCGACCCCAGATTCCGTCTCGGTTTCGCTCATGAGGGTCTGGACGGGTTCCAGTTCAACCGGGCCGGCACCGGCTACTACGCCTTCACGAACACAATTGACGCGTGGCTATCCATCCAGAGCGAGAACCTGGAGCTGGAGGGCGAAGCCGGTTTCGTGGAAAGCGAGAAGGGCCTGCAGGACGAGTCTGCCTACAATGCCGTGTCCGTCCGGGCCACTGACGTTACGGCTGAGCTTGTCTACAAGCCGGACCCGCTTCTGACCGTTACCGGGGATGTGGACGCCGGCATGGCTACACGGCTACAGACGATCAGCGGTGGGGCTGACCCACCCCGAGATCAGGAGTACGTGGTGGAGCCGGCCGTAGAGGCACGGATCGATATCCGGTCCGTAGATCTGATCTTCAGTTCCAGCTACTACCTGCGCCTCCTTGCCGGCGGGGCGCCGGCCACCAGGCAGGATCTGGATTTCACTGCAGGGTTTGAGGCCGCTCTCCCGTGGTCTGTGGTTGTTGCCGGACACGCGGGTGTCCACTGGGATTTCGCGTCCGGCCTTGAGTATCCGTGGGCGCTTTCGGTACGTTCCCTCATTGGCGACGCGCTTGAGGTGGGGGCGTCGGGTGGCTACCAGGTTGAGCGGACCCGCCTCAGCCAACTGTGGGAATGGGAACCGCTCCTGGCGGTCGCTGACGCGGTTGGAACACCGGTTCCGACAAACAACAGCGTGTGGTATGCCCGGGCCGATGCTCGGTGGACAGGCGTCTTAGGCCTCTCGTTGCGCTCGGAAGTCGAATTCCGAACGGAGTCTGCAGCGTTCGATCTTCAACCCTATGACCCCGCTTCCGACGAGTTTCCCTACCTCCAGCGCTCCATGATGTCTCTCACGCCGTCGGTGCAAGGAGCATGGCAGCCGTCTCCGGTCTGGCAGCTTGAGGCCGGCTGGAAAGGCCGCTTCATTGACGGGCCCGCGGTGGAGCCGAGCACCGTGCTTGACGGCGCGGTAAGATTCAGCGGACGAAGCGGGTTCTTTCGCGCGGACCTGGAAGTCGTTTCCGAACTCCATCCCGAACCGAATGTGCCGTGGCTTGGACTCAGCGGAACAGTGACGGCCGGTGAAGGTGTTGAATTGGTTGTTGAGTTGTCCGATCTGCTGTCGCCGTTGATGGATGCCGGGAGGCCGACCCACGGGTCACAGGTCACACCCGAATATCCGTTCATCGAGCCCGGTTTCGTGGTAACTATTTTCACGCGTATCACGCTGTAGGAGTCGCAGATGATGGATCTGGTTGAACGAGGCGGGATTGTTCTCATTCTCATTCTGGCGCTCTCTGTTGTGGGCGCGGTGATAATCATCGAGCGACTGCTCTACTTCCGTCGTATCCGAGCCGACGAGGCGGGGCTCCTGAATCGACTGAAGAGTGCTATCGGGAAGGGGCACTACGAGGAGGCGCTCGCAATCTGCGAGGCAAGCCCGTCCCCAATCACCAACCTGACAAGGGTGGGAATTGAGCACCGTGACTATCCTGAAGCGATCATACGCTCCATGGTGGCCGACGCCGCCAACCTGGAGGTCCCGAAGATGGAGCGTTTCCTGTCCACGCTCGGGACGGTGGCGCACGTCGCCCCCCTGCTCGGGCTGCTCGGCACGGTGACCGGCAACATCAGGGCCTTCGGTGTCCTGGGCGATTTTGGAGCAATCGGCGGGAATCCGGCGGTGCTGGCCCGGGGCATCGCGGAGGCGCTGATCACCACCGCCGCCGGCATCATCGTCTCCATTCCGGCGATCATCTTCTACAACCACCTGGTGAACAAGGTGAACCATCTGATCATTCGGCTGGAGAATCGGGTGAGCGACCTCGTCCTCACGCTCAAGCGAGGTGAGTAGTGCACTTCCGACGGAAGCTCTCCCCAAACGCAAGGGTTGATCTCGTCCCGATGATCGACGTGGTGTTTCAACTCGTGCTGTTCTTCATGGTGTCGTCAACGTTCGTCATGACTCCCGGGATCGCGCTTGATCTGCCCGAATCCACAAGTTCAGAGCCGGTCGTGTTGAATCGCCTCGTCGTGACAGTAGCGTCGCCTTCGGAGGTGTACCTCAACAGAGAGCGCGTTGCCCTGAACAATCTGGACAATCGACTGCGCGAGCTTGTTGGGGATGGCGACGACGACGACCCGATGAGCGCCGTGATCGAGGGTGACCGATTAGTCCCGTACGAGACTCTTGTGGCTGTCCTGGACATCCTCCGAAG
>JAHOYX010000167.1 GCA_019038705.1 Spirochaetales bacterium | reverse complement strand
CCTTCGCCCGGGCGTGCGGATGTACCCGGTCTGAAGTGATTGACTACTACACCAGCTACGACGTCGCGCCCAACGACTCGTTTGTCGGCTACGTTGGCGTAGGTTATCGGCAACCCGCCGATTCCGATTAGGACCGTGCGAAGTGTGAGAGGATGTCAATTGCCTCCCGGTGCGTCGTCTGGAGGAGGTCGTCCACGTTCGCGAGGGCATCAACCCGGCGGTTCCACGCGACGAATGGGAGAAGCGCCGTCGCCACGGCTCGCGGGTTCGGATTGCCCGGTATGTCTTCGTCCCGATCGCCGGTCCGTTCAAAGACGGTACTGTTCAGATTGCCAACCGACAGGAACAGGGACAGTAATCGACTCAGGATATCCGGAGGCAGACAGGCTCCCGAGAGCGAGGATGGGTTGGAAAGCGCGGGCCCACCCGGAGGCGGAGCACCACCCGGTCGTAGAGCGCTTCCCGGCCGCCGGAACCCGGGTGGCCCATCCTGCGCCGAGCGGATTGTGATGGGAATTGATGCCTCGGCCGCCAGTTTCTTCAGCGCTTCGCGGTATCTGTCCAGCGTCGGCAGCCGGAGGGTTAACGGGGAATCCTCATCCCGGTACACCCCGGGGCGGTCACGGGCGAAACGGTAGAGCGCACCAGACCAGGGGTGGATTCGGGATGCCCGCGCGGCAAAGTGGCTATGCACGTATGAGCCACGAGCGTAGCACTCCCCAAGTGGATACGAGAAGTCGGCGCCAACAACGGTGATGGTTGCCGCACCGAGGGACGCGGCAAGGGAGACCGCCGCATGGGTGACATTCCCGCCTGACGAATCAAACCCCGGTAGATTGGCGCCGAGCGACTGGAGAAGCATGTGTAACGGATGCCGACTGACGAGCGGGCCCACCCGCCGGTGCGCACCAAGAATAGAGGGTGGCGCCGCAAGGTCGGCCAGAAGGAGTGTCTGAGGAAACTTCGCGGTCAGGTAGTGGAGGTAGCTCACCGGCTGACAGTCGACCGTCAGCACGGCGTCCGGCGTGACGCCGACTTCGGCGAGGGTGGGGAGAGAAGTGTCGGTCGCCAGGAGTACGGCATCAGGCCCGACAGACAGCGATTCAAGAGCGCCGGTGAGGGACGGCCCGGCTGCTGTCACCACGACAGGGCGTTCGGTGAGATTTGGATATTCGATTGACCGTGGGAGGTCTGTCCCGGACGTGAGAGTTGCCAGGTTTGCGATTGTGTTACGTAGCCACAAGCGGCCAAATTGGGCTTGCACCGCGAAGTCATCCGCCACCAGTTCCAGCCCCGCTCGAAGATCCTTCTGGATTGCGGCACAACGATCCGGTTCGGCGTGCAGCCGGCCGGGCAGTGTGAGTACAGACGCCGACCCGTGGATGGCAGGAAGATAAGTGTCGGCAATGCTCGCGGGAAGATTTCCGGTCGCCTCTCCGACCACCATGCGCAAGCCGGGGTGGGAGAGGGTCTCGGTGAGATTGACGCGCTCAAGCGCATAGACAATGGAACGGAGGTTCGGTTCCACGACGATCAGATGCGCGACCCGACGGAGCAACGGGGCCAAATGATAGCCCGTCCCGAACCCGAGAACGATAACGGTTTCCGTATCGACAGTGCCGGACAGCCGGTCGGCTTCCCGCAGTGGATCATAGGTTGAGTGGTAGAATCGATTTCGCCCATCAATGATCGCCCCGGTTACGACGTGTCCCGACCGCGATTCCGTGGAGCAGAATCCGATGGATGCGGACGTGGTGCCGGCCTGCTGGATCTCGGCACGGACGTTCGCTGGAAGGCAATCCAGGTTGCGCTGCAGGAGGTCGGTCACGGTATGGCGCCCCCGAGCAATGAGAGAGCCTCCTCGGCGGCCCGGGCCGCCGAACGGAGTTGGGTTGGTGAATCGGTCAGATGCCATTTGATCAGTCCGTCCGGGGCCAGACGGCGAAGGAGAAACGCCTGAATCGGGTCCAGGGGCGAACGTTCCCGGGATTCTGTCAACGGCCGGAGTACGCGCCGACACCGTTCGGTGACGGCATGGATAGCATCCCGCCGTTCCGCCCGGTCAGGCCAATCCACCGGCGCGAAGGCGAGTTCATGGAACCTTCGCGGAAGGGCCGAGAGCGATGCTGGATCAATCACGGGAATAGCGCCGGCGGACGGGGAGGGGAGAAGGCGGTGAATCCGCCGGCCTGCGCCACTCGTCATTCGCTCAAACCAGCGCGCGTAAACCTGCAACGCCCGGCTGACGCGCCATGCGTCCGGCAACTCAACCATATCTACCGACTGTCTGTACAGTGCGGTCAGCGGCGGAGTGATCCGGGATCCCGCAAGTGCCCGGTAGGTTTCCGACACATGGGGGCGTGCGTGGCTCCGAGAGCCGTGCCAGGCGAAGTCCATGCCGGTCACGACCACCGGCCACTGTTGAAACGCCAGGGCCAGATGTATTGCGGTGCCAGTTACCGTCCCGTGAGCCGGCACGCTGGTTGGACCGATGGACAGGTGCTCATAGAACATAGATTCGACCGGGTCACCGTGACTGAGAGGCCAGACCGGTGCGGTGTCGCCTATTCCCCGGGAGGCGGTAAGCGGTGCGGCAATCGGGCAGCATCGGCCCCGATCGACAACGGCCGCGCGGAGGTATTCAGAGGCGTAGACCGCCGCATCAGTGGATATGATGAGGTTCGGCTCCAGTCCGCGGGCGAGGACTGCATCAAGCGCCGATCCTGTCACCCAGAGTGAGAACCCGGATCTCACCGGGATGATCGTCTCGAGCCCTTCTTCCAGGGATGGCCCTGCGGTCGCAATCACACACGCAGAGACCCTGTTCGACTTGTCAGGTTGTGGGGCGACCGGTCTCACAAGGCTTGAGAAATTCCTGACCAGATTGGAAAACCACCGCCTCCCGTTTGCTCCTTCAGTCAGGAGACTTGCCTGGTGCCGGCGGACCACCTCGGTTACCGCGCTCCGCACCTGATTGGCCTCATCCGAGAAACACGATGCCGATGGGGGCCACTCGAGTACGGTCAACGAACTGGTCTCGATTTCATCCAGGGCGGACGACAGGAAGGCTGCAGGGTCCGTGCCGGACATCGGGTGCCACGCCGCATCTCCCAGAGTGACGGCGTTGCGATGGCACTCGGATGACAGGAACATTGACACGATGCGGCTTTCCGGGCGTCTGTCCGATATCGCTCTGATGAGATAGCCCAGGCCCGGCCCGATCAGGATGACTGTTCGCGGCACCTCGGGTAGTTCGGTCTGGATGTAGCGCTCGGCTTCTCGTTCGGGACTGAATGATGAATGAAGCCGTTTGCCCCCATATGACGCGGAGAATGACCCGGATCTACTGGGGTATTTACTGAGCATGCTACATGAGCGAGCGTGCCAGCTGCAGCAGGTCGGCGCCGTCCGCCGGATACTCCTTGAATTCGAATCGCAGAACCGGCACATCACTCACTTCGGGCAGAAGCTCGGCGATTGTGGCGCCAATATGATACACAATCAGCTCAAGGTCATCCTCGAGCGTGCCGTGCAGACAGATCAGGAGTTGATTCTGATCCAGGTCGCAGACGGTCCCCGTAGATGCAAACAGAGAGGCTACGATACGCAGCACATCCTGCCACACGCGGTAAGGATCAAGGTGTTCATTCGCGGTAGCTACCTGCGAGACGATGTCGGCAAGACGCAGAAGAATCAGGCGAACACCGCGCGGAGCACGCTCGGCCAGACGCTCAGTCACAACGGGCAGCTCGTTGACCTTGAACACCACCGAATGACGGATAACGTCCAGGTATCGGAGCCGCTGCGTCTGAACCACTTGCGCCGCCGGTTCGCCAACGGCCGCAAGGATGAGTCTGAGGAACTCAGATTGCTCATTGAAGTAGGGCGTTTCGAGCAGGAGAAGAACCGCCTGTATGCCGCCCGGGCTCACGAACGGAAACAGCAGAATCCGCTCCAGCTGGGATGCCTCTCTTCGGGAGAAGTAGGGGGCGAAGTGCCGGACCTCTTCGTCTTCCCAGATGATTCCGGACGACCCACGAGTCTGAATAGCGTCTATGTCCTCGTCGGGGATCCGTAGTCGGTGAAGCGTGGTTGTGTCAATACCGGTAGACGCCCAGGGGACAAAGAGGTTCTCGTCATAGTCGGGGAGCAGGATGGCGCCCTTGGCAATCTGGAGTGTATTCACGAGCAGGCTGAAGAGATGGGCAGGCAGCTGAATGCTTTCAGGCAGCCCGGGGAGGCCACGCAACAGTGTCGTGACAGCCAACTCCGGATCTAGGCTGCCCTCTTCGAGAACCGCTGCAAGGGCTTTTTTTTTTCGGCGTCTGCCTCTGCTGGATCAACGGGCCGGGTCGGTAGTGCGCCGATCAAGACAGGGTCGCCAACTTTCTTCTGCGCAGCCAGGCGAAGTTCAAGCGCTCGCTTGAGTAGTCCGTCGCCGGCGACAGCGCCCGTCTTGCTGAGAATGCGACTCATCAGGCCCATTACTGCTCCAGCCCCAGCTCTTCAAAAAGCCGACGGTAGACAGTGAAATGGTCGCTCTGCGCAAACTCCTGAATCTTCTCTTCCGGCAGCGACTCCAGCAGCTGATCCATGTATCTCAACACGCTGCGAAGCTCGCTCTTGAGATTGTCGGGGAGCGCCGTGTCCGTTTCCCCGTCCGGTTGCATTGTGGTCGGTTCGGGCGGAATAGCGGGATCGGCAGGCAAGCCGGGATCTTCAGACAGATCCATCTCCACCGACAGGTCAAGCGCAGATTCATCGGAGAGATCCAGTTCGTCAAGTGGCTCTGCGTCGAGAACGAGGTCGTCATCGGGTGAAACGGAAGTTTCATCTGGATCAGAGATTTCATCACCCAGATCCAGTTCCTCAAGCTCGCTCGGTGCGCTCTCCGTGAAAGACTCGGTCGTGTCCTCGAGCTCTTCAATATCGGCCAACTCGGCGTCAATATCCATGCCGGCCAGGACTTCCACCTCGTCTTCGGAGCCTACAAGGACGACCGAGCCAGTCGAGTCAAAATCTACTTCCACCAGTTCTTCTTGCTCGGAAGGTTCTTCCAGCGAAATCTCAGTGATCGGAGTTGCCGGCTCATTCGCTTCGGGCACGAGTTCATCAAGCGTTGAGGCGTCCGTCAGGCCGGCGACATCTTCAATTTCGGTCGGTCGTCCTGATTCCTCCGTGAATTCGGCAGTATTCATGATGTTGTCCAGCTCTGTGCCGGTCAACGCAATTGTCTCATCCTCATCTTCCGACTCTTCGAAAAATCCGACGGCCTCTTCGTCTGTGGCCGGAGCCAGAGCCGGAGCCGGAGCCGGTTCCGCACCCACCGGAAGGGCACGCAACTCGCCAAGCTCCCGCTTGAGGTCTCCGAGCTCGGAACGAATGGACGATAGTTCCCGTTCGATGTTCTCGAGAAGGTTCAGTGAACGATCTTCGGTCACCTCCTCGCTGATTGGCGAGTCCAGGAAGTCGTCTGCGGTATCCATTTCCTCGAGCAGATCGCTTTCCGATTCTTCGTCAAGATTCAGAAGGTCCTCCGCGCTGGATTCCGCTACTTCCATGGCGGCCGGCTGCATCTCGCTCTCAAACTCTTCGTCCAGGGTCAGTTCGGTAAGCTCTTCGTCACCGGAAAGTTCGGGAAGCTCGCCTTCGTCCGCCTGGGTGAGTTCATCGGGCAAGATTTCGTCAAACGCATCCTCACCGGCCGGCAACGTGGACAGATCAAGCTCCGCGACCTCTTCCGGGGTCTCCAGGCTCTCTTCGAAGAGTTCCGCAGTCTCCTCATCGGCCGCGATCACTTCGCCGAGTTCCTCGCCGGGTTCCTCTGGTGAACCGGGGGACGTTTCTTCAAAAGAGTCCACATCCAGATCGTCCAGGTCCAGAGTGAGATCATCCAGATTGTCCGGGAGATCTTCTTCGATGTTCAGGTCATCGTCAACGACACCGCCGCCGTCTCCCGCCGACAGCGCCGCTGGTTCGGATGCAAGCTCCGCCGGCACGGCTTCTTCCTCGGTGAGATCCTCCAGGGTCAGATCCTCCTCCAGACCGCCAGGCTCTTCACTCTCCTGGCCAAGGTCAACGGTGAGGTCTTCTTCTTCGAGGGTGAGCAGGTCGGAATCGTCGAGATCGAAGGCGATCTCCGGCGCCGTTGAATCATCATCCAGTCCCAGGTCAAACGTATCCAGCTCGACCTCGTCCGGTTCGTCGGAGAAATCCACGGAGTCGGGCTCCGCCTCGAGGCTGTCCAGAGAGACCTCCTCGAGTTCGTCGGACAAGGCGTCAATGGTCGCATCCCCGGTCGACTCTTCCGAGGCGAGCAGTTCACTCTCGGCATCAACGAGGGCGTCCTCGCTGAGGTCGTCCAAGGTGAAGGCCTCATCTTCGGCCTCGGCCTCGATTACATCTTCGGGTCCGGCTTTCACCCAGACGCCGTATTGCTCGAGCTCGCTCTCGTCCACCGAGTGACTCGTCTCTTGCTGGTTCTGTTCCTCACTTACTGCCATTACCTACTCCTGGATTGAGACGTCCACGCAACTAGTTTATCGGCAGTCGAAAGGTGGGTTTTGACATAAATCATAGAGTACATAGCCCCTCTGTTGTTGTCAACAATGGCTCAAGGCCTCTTTGACCGCGGCCGTTACTCTATTTGATGAAGGTGTCTCATTTTGTAACCGCGGCTCTCGTATCTGTCGTCGTTGCATTGGCCGGCAATCTGCTTGTGGCTCCCTACAGTTCCGAGGGGTACGCGGCTCTGAATGCGCGCAGGGCCCGGCTTGAGACGAACATCGCGGAGCTGAACGCCCTGCATGCGACGCTCGGGGCGCGTATTGAGCTGCTCACCCGCAGCTCTGATGCCGTTCGGGTTGAAGCACGTAATCTCGGCTACTATGCCGAAAATGAAACCATCATTCGCCCTGAGAATGCATCGCGGCCGCAGATTCTGCAGAGTCCGGGCCGTGTGATTCTCGGCATCCCCGAGCATACCGACCGTCGGGCGCTTGTTCGCCTTGTCGCTCTCCTGTCGGGAGTTGTCGCATTTGTCTCGCTCCTCCTTCTCGATCCTCCTGATCATCGTTCAATCAGCCGCGCTTCCAGGTAGTAGCGCTTCTCCCCTGCTTCGCCCAGAGAGAACGCCTTACGCGGGAGCACTCCGCGCTTGGAGACTGTCGGGAAGAGCATGCCGGGATCAAACTCGGGCATGAGAATCGCCACATTGCCTGCCCGGCCGCCAAGCTGGATACTTGTGTCCCAGCCGTGGATATAGTCGATGTTCAGGTCCTCTCCCTTATTCAGGTACTCCTGAATGGCGGTCACCGGCAGCTCCCGGTTCTTCTTCAACGTGATGAGCCCGGATCGGCCGCCTGCGATGTAGCCAACAGTACCCGTACTGTGTCGAAGGGCGGTTCGCAGTTCGTCCACCGAACACTCCGTGATCTTTGAACCAACTTGCGCGACAAGATTCTCCAGCCATTGGTCCCGATCTTCCGCCGCAATGAGCCGGTGGATAGGTTCAAAACGAAGGCCGGGATCGTGAAGGTTGACAACCTCCACAAGTGCGTACCGCGCCGGGTGATCGGGTGCGACAGAGGGTTTCATCTCGTCCCACACCCGCTTTGCCGCCGCCAGCGAGTGGTTTCCGTCACCAACAGCGAAGAGGAACGGCCGCTTCCCCTTGGCGCGACTGAAAAGTGTTTCCAGTGCCTCGGCAACGCCGTCGAGGGCCGAACCCGTTATGTGGTAGCCGGTGATGCTTCCGCCCCCGAGCATGAGCTCGGTGCTGTAGAGCTGGGGCGGGTCAGATTCGGAAAGGCCTCCGAACACGAGGTCATCCGGGTCATCAATGAGCACCAGGACGTGCGGAACCTCCATCGGGGCGCCACTTCGGACTCTCACCCGGGCAGGGAGCCGTTCCAGGATGGTTCGCTCCGTAGCTCTGATGATACTGTCGGCCCCCGGATTGAAATCGTAGCTGTCCAGGTCAATGGCCAGCATCAACCCGTTTCGTTCAGATACGTGCGGAGTACTTCGCACCGTCAACGCGAAGCCCGGCTCCAGCCGGCGCACCACGCCGGTGTCGAGGTAGTCCCGCATGGCGGTCTGGATGGACTCGATACGATCGGGCGCATCGGGGTCTTGAAGGTACACCTCCGGAAAGACGAGCCTGAGCGTGGACGGCGCATCTCCAATCACACTCGCGACCTCTTCCCAGTAATCGGGCTCTGATGTGTGCTGATCACAGGCAATGACGGCCCAGCGGTAGAGATCAATCTCCTGGCTCGGGAGAATCAGCTCGGGAACGTGGACGCCAAGTCTCGCGAACCGTTTCTGAATGGCGTCGTTCATGGGAACAGCATATCGTCGTGAACTGTGGTCGGCAAGCGAGCTATTGCCGCCGGCGGATCAGGTAGCCCTGCTCCACGGGGACGCTCGGCTCTATCAGTCCTCCGGTATGATGGGTGACCTTGTCGGTTGGTGCCCCCGCGTGGTCGTACAATGTGAAGGCGTCATCCGGGATGGAGGGGAGATCGGGTCCGATGAACTCTATCTCCTCGTCGGTTCCGAACCCGTTCTTGACGTCGAGTTTGTAGCGGGACCCTGACACCTTCTCGCCGATCGAGCCCATGAATCGATACCGCTGACGGTAACTCGCATCGCTTGGCGCGACGGCATCGGGGTCACCAAAGAAGAATCCGGTGGAGAACTCGCGATGGCTGACGTTGTACAGCTCGTCCACATACGGTCGGGATGACTCGGGGTCCGACCCGTCGGCCAATCGATCCAGCTCTTTCCGGTATGCCCTCGTCACGATGGCGGCATAGTAGGCCGATTTCACGCGCCCCTCGATTTTCAACGCGTCGGCGCCGGCATCCCTGAACGCGGCAAGATGATTGATCATGCAGAGGTCTTTCGATGACATAATGGTTGTGAATCCGGCTCCCTCTTCCACTGGGAGGTACTCGCCGGGCCGTTGAGCCTCTTCAATGGCCATGCGGTAGTTCCAGCGGCAACTGTGGGCGCAGTCGCCGCGATTGCCGCTCCTGCCGGCGGTCCAGGCGCTGAGCAGGCACCGTCCGGAGTAGGCAAGGCACATGGCGCCGTGAACGAACAGTTCCAGCTCCACCTCGGGCACAGCGCGCTTGATGGCCTCAATCTCACCAAGCGAAAGCTCGCGTGCCGGTACGATCCGGGCGAACCCCAGGTCGTGATAGAGCCGGGCGGCCTCGCTGTTCGTGCAGTTGGCCTGCGTGGAGAGGTGGAGCTCCATGTCCGGCATTGCGCGCCGGACCAGTGGAAGCACACCGATGTCACTGATAATCAGGGCATCAAGCGGGAGGGCCGCGATTTTGTCGATTTGTTCTTCCAGGCGGATGAGATCCCGATCCTTGAAGTAGATGTTCAGGGTGCCGTACAGTCTGCGCGAGCCCTTGATGCTGATGAGCTCCGCCGCAAGTTCGGACGGGTTGACGGGATCAACGTTGTCGGCCCGTTGGCGAAGAGAGAAGTCCCCGAGGCCGATGTACGCGGCATCGGCACCGTAGCGGTATGCAACCTCGAGTTTCTCGGGGTTGCCGGCCGGCGCAAGCAATTCCATTGACCTAAACTGAACAATCCAATGGTACACTGTCAAGGAGAAAGGAGAGACCATGCGTTCTGTTGCTTCACTACTGATCATACTGCTGTGTGCTGTTGGTATTGCTTCTGCCCAGGAGACCGGGCCTGCAGAAGGGCCTGCCATTTCGGTGATCCAGGGCGCCGGTCACATATCACCGTACAAGCGGGAGAATGTGGAGGGGGTTGTGGGGATTGTGACCGCCGTCGCCCCCGGGACCGACTTCTACATGGAGAGTCCCCAACCCGACGGTGATCCGGCCACAAGCGAAGGGATTCACGTGAAGGGTTACCGGCTGCCGCCGATAGCGGTGGGTGATCTGGTCCGTGTCTCCGGACGTGTGGACGAGGAGTATCCGGGCGGTCCCACGTCCGGCAATCTCTCCATCACGAAGATCCTGCGCGCCAGAGTCGAGGTGATCAGTCACGGCAACGAACTGCCTTCCCCGGTCGTGATCGGTATTGGCGGACGCAGATCGCCCACCAGGATTGTGAGCGACGATGCACATGGCCTGGTCAACGACAGTCCGTTTGACCCGGAGAACGATGCGCTTGATTTCTACGAGAGTGTCGAGAGTATGCGTGTTCAACTCAACGATGCGGTGTCTGTGGGAACGATCCACACGACGTATGGCGAAATCTGGGTGCTGCCCGACGACGGTGATGGTGCGTCCGTGCGGACAACGCGGGGAGGAATCGTCGTCCGCGAAGGGGATTTGAATCCCGAGCGTGTCCTGATTGATTACCTGGAGCTTCCCGCAATCGCCGTGCAGGACCCCGTGGTGCTCCCGGTCGTTGGTGACCGGTTCACGGCGCCGGTCATCGGCGTCATGAGCTACTCCTTCGGGAACTACAAGGTACGACCGACCGGTCAGCTCCCATCAGTTACAGTCCGCGGTCTGGAGAGAGAGTCCGCGTCACCGGCAGGAGACCCGGCAATCCTCTCCGTCGCCGCGTTCAACGTGTACAACCTGTCGCCGGCGGATGATGCGGCGAAGTTCGATGATCTCGCCCGGACCATCGTGAGCGGTCTCGCGGTCCCGGACATTGTTGTCCTGTCCGAGGTCCAGGACGGCGACGGAACACCGCGCAGCGACAACGTCTCTTCGGACCTCACAATTGAACAGCTGATCAGGTCAATCGTGGGCGCGGGCGGACCGGCGGATTATCGGTACACCGACATTGCGCCGGAGTCCGGGCGCGACGGCGGGGCCCCATGGGGGAATATCCGCGTGGGATTCCTCTACAGATCGGAGCGTGTTGACCTGATCGAGCGTCCGGGGGGAGACGCGACTACGGCGGCGACCATCCGGGCTGAAGGCGGCACAGCCGCGCTCTACCCAAGCCCGGCGCGCATCGCGCCGAATGATCGAGCCTTCGGTGCCTCTCGAAAACCACTTGTCGCCGAGTTCCGGTTCCGTGGCAATACCGTTTTTGTTATCGGGAACCATTTCAACTCGAAGGGTGGCGATGGGTACGTGTTCGGGCAGGTGCAACCCCCGACGTTCGGGACAGAGACGAAGCGAATTCTGCAGGCGAACGTTGTCAGGCAGTTTGTCGAAGAGATTCATGCCGTTGATCCGCAGGCATACGTCGCAGTGGCCGGTGACTTGAACGACTTTGCCTTCTCCGCGCCGCTCCGGGCTCTCACGGGTCCTGACAACGTGCTGGTGAACCTGGCCGAGGAACTTCTTCCGGAAAGCGAAATCTACAGCTACATCTACGAGGGGAACTCGCAGGTCCTGGATCACATACTGGTCAGCCGGCCCCTCTTTGAGCGGTCAGAACCGACGGTGCGGTTTGTTCACCGGTACGCGGAGTATCTGTACGAGGAACGACACAGCGACCACGATCCCATCCTTGCCCGCTTCCGGCTGGAATAGGCCGGGCTGCTGCGGTAACGGCGGGCGTCGCTGCGCCAACGAAATTCTTCGTTGGCTGGTCAGGCAACACAGAGGGGGATGTTGATCTCCGCGGGCCGCAGTCCTCCGTGGACGCCGACATGATTGACCGGATCCGAGCCCGGCGGCAGATATTCGAGCCGAGTCGGTTCCACGGCGATACCGATGTACTGTCCCAGGTGGGTCCGCGCCGCGTCGGAGAGAGGCTCCGGGCCGTAGAGGTCAAGCTTTGCCAGCTCGTCTGGTGTGTGAAGTGTGTAGTGTGCGGCCGCTTCGGTACGGCCGAACTCCTCCAGGAAGGACTCATCGTGTCCCGGCTTCACGTGAAAGACAGGTGTGGTGCCTTCACCGGACTGCCCTCCCAGCAGATGCGCGCAGACAGGATCTTCGTCTCGCCAGCTGAAGTGGCGTTCAGGGGGTACATCGACGAGCCCGTGATCTGCGGTGACAATCATGCGCACGGTGTGGGGCAGCATGTCACGGATACGGGTGAGCAGTCGATCAACCCGGTTGATGTCCGCAGTCACCTGGTCACTGGCCGTCCCGTACTTGTGACAGAGCTTGTCGACGGTCAGGAGGTAGAGATACCGATACGACGGCCCGCGGAGCGCTGCAGCGTCTCGTCGGATCATCCGTTTCAGTTGGCCGTGAGATCGGAACGGATCAATTGGCGTTCCATCCCGTGACCATGCGGCGTACCTGCCTTCCGAGATGTGTGCAGGGAGAAATGAGCGCGGGTCCCTGAAGAACGACCCAAGGATTGGCCGGGTCGGGATGAGATCCTCCACCGTGAGACCCAGCTGGTCCGCGGCTGTTCTGGTGCCCCTTTCGGTGAAGATCAGCGGTGCGATGACTCGCCGGTGCTCAGGGAAATGAGTCCACCACCCGGTCAGTCCGTGCTCCGCCGGCCAGAGGCCGGTTGCCAGGCTGGTGAGTGCGACCGAGGTTGTGCTCGGAAAAACACTGCGGATCTCGTGCTGCAGGGTCGATTCCAGGAAACCGCCGGAAGGAAATCGATCCTTCAGATTCATGCCGAGTCCATCAACCAGCACAAACAGGTAGTGATCATGGTGACCAATCACGTTACACAGCTTTTCCGTTGTGGGGGTCTCTTTGAACAGTTTCACGCCTGACAGGAGCGCCATGGCCCGAAACAGCTCAACTGAGTTGGCCTCGCCCCGCATCGGATGAGAGAGCTCACCGGACTCGAATGCGCGCAGCAACGTGTCAGCCATGTAACCTCCAGATAGAGCGAGCCGGCCCTCTTGAGGGCCGGCTCAGTGATACACTCTTTGCCGATTCTCGGCAATTACCTGTCGGCGCGATGTGCGCCCGGATCGTCAGGGAACGGAAATCGCGTGGATTTCGTTCGCTTCCTCCTCCAGGTCCGCCAGCGCCTCGTCAACATCTTCACCGTCGATGATTGCCATGTAGGCGGAATTCACCATGTCACGAACCTCTGAATAGCCGAGGAACGGCGGTTCAGCCTTGGTGTCGCTGGTCTGCAGGATGTTGAACGCATCCTCGTACCGGGGATTCTCAGCGAAGTAGTCGCCGAGGTTGGCGGCCACGCTGTAGCGAACCGGGAAGTAGTTGGAGATTCCAACCCACTCGGCCTGCTGGGCGGGCTCAGTGAACCAGCGAACAAAGAGCCATGCGGCAAGCTGTCGCTCGGGGGTCGTGAGCGGCACGCTGACCGATGCGCCGTACACATTGACCGCCGCGCGGCTCGTTGTGTGCGGAGGCGGAGCAACATTCCATTCGAAGGCCCCGGCCTCGCCGGCCTCAACTGCCATGCCGTAGTAGGGCAGGCCCGAGCTTGAGCCAATCGTGAAGAGCACCTTCTGGTTGCCGAAGTCGGTCTGGTCACCGTATCGCTCGGCGATCTTTCGGGCGTATCCCTTGTCATAGAGATCCTTCATGAACTCCATCGCGGCCGTTGCTTCAGGCGTGGTGAACTGATAGCCGCTGCCATCTGCCTTTGCGATCTCACCGCCGCGGCTGATGACCGTGGCGAAGAAACGGGACGCATCGGTGCTGATCGCGTATCCGTAGGTGCCGGCCTCGACGTCCGTGGCAGCTTCACACATTGCGGCAAACTCGTCCCAGGTTTCAGGCGGACCATCGTAGCCGAGCCTCTGGAGCCAGCTCAGGTTGTAGTACATGACCTCAATGGACCGGTTCGGGGGAAAGCCAAGGCGCTTGCCGCCAAACTGGGTGTTTACGTCCTGGTAGAAGAAGCCCTCAAAGAAGTCGGACGGGTCATCAACGCCCCATTCCGGATCGCTCACGTAGTCGGTGAGATCTGTGAGGGCACCGGCATATTCGTAGGCGGCGGACTCGTTCTGATAACCCACGACGAGGTCAGGCACCTGATTACCGGCGATGGCGGTGACCATCTTGTTGTAGATGTCGGTGTAGCCGCCGGCGTACTCGGCCTCAACGGTGATCCCCCACTCATTGGTGGCGTTGAACCGTTCGACCATTGCGGCCATACCTTCCTCGCGTTCCCGGCTGTGCTGATGCCAGAAAGTGATTGTCTGACCGCTCGGGTCAACTGCGCTCAGCGCACCGGTTTCCGGTGCTGCTTCTTCCGTCGAGCCGGTTGCGAACAGCATGGCGCCGCTCAGGAGCAGGACCACTAGAATCGTCAAGCGTACGAAGAGCTTATTCATCTCTTGCCTCCTGTTGGTATTGCACTCCCGTCACCCCTTCAGTCCGGTGCGGGCAATTGCCTCGGTAATTTGGCGCTGCGCGATCATGTAGATAACGATCACGGGCAGCAGAGCGATCATGGATCCGGCGAGCCGCAGGTGAATGAGGGCCGCCGCCTCGTTGATGAACGAGGTAAGGCCCACCGTGATAGGTCGCCATTTCGGCGTCTGCGTAACCACCAGTGGCCAGCTAAGTGCGTTCCACGAGCCGGTGAACGCCAGAAATCCCACGGTGAACAGCGGCGCCCTGGACAGCGGCACCACTATGCGAAAGAGCATTCCGATGTTGGTGGCTCCGTCAATCCTGCCCGATTCCAGCAGCTGGGTCGGGATCTGGTTGAAGAATTGTCGCAGCAGAAAGATGAAGAACGCGCTCCCCATGAACGGCACGGTCAGAGCCGGCAGCCGATCGATCCACCCAAACCTGGCCACGGTGAGGTAGTTTGGTATCAGGAGCACCATCTCCGGAATCATGAGGGTGGCGAGAAGAATGGTGAAAATGACATTCTTGCCGGCGAAGTTGAGTTTTGCAAAAGCATAGGCGGCCAGAATGCTCGTCACGTAAATCCCGCTGACGGTAACCGTCGCTATGATGAGGCTGTTGAAGAAGTAGCGCGAGAAGTCCGCGTCCTGCCACGCCTCCACGTAGTTGGTCCATTGCGGGACTTTTGGCCAGAACTTGGGATCGAATGGAAGTGCCGAGACCCTGGTGATGGTCTCACCGTAGGTCTTCAGACTGTTTGCGATCATGTACAGGAAGGGCAGGAGGGCCACAAACGCGCCTCCGATGAGTATCACATACAGGAGTGCCTTGCTGATGGCACGCTGGCGGTGGTGGGACGGTGTCCTCGCTGCGAAAGTTGAACTAGTCACCATAGTGAATCCTCCGCTCCATCAGCCTGCGTTGGAGGAAGGTGAGCCCGAGCACCAGGGCGAACAGGACCAGCGCCATTGCCGCCGCGTAGCCGAATCTGCTTCTGCGGAAGAAGGTGAAGAAGATGTAGAGGCTCATGGTGTCCGTCGCGCCTCCGGTGGAGGGGTTCCGCAGCACGTAGAGACTGTTGAATGACTTGAACGTGCCGATGACACCGAGCAGCGTCAGGAAGAAAGTCGTCGGCGAGAGCAGCGGAACAATGATCTTCCACAACACCGTCCGCTTGGACGCTCCGTCAACCTCGGCTGCCTCGTAGAGTTGTCGCGGGATGTTTGCCAGGCCGTTGGAGTAGATCAGTGCGTAGTAGCCGATGTACACCCAGTAGTTGAAGATCATGACCGAAACAAGCGCGAGGCTTGGCCCCTGCAACCAGCCCTGCCAGTACTCTCCAATTGTTGTGACCGCGTCGCCCGCGCCCCAGTTGAAGAACATCATGAACACACCGTCACGTTCTCCGAGCCATTCCAGCGGCGATGCCCCGAACACCGCGATCAGTTGGTTGGCAAAGCTCTCGGGTCGCAATGAAAAGAGGACCTGGAAGATTGCCGCGCTCGCCACGGTTGGCACGATATAGGGAAGCAGGAAGATCACCCGGAAGAACTGCCGGCCCTTGAACCTCTGGTCCAGGAGGACTGCCAGAAGAAGGCCGAACGCAAGTTGGATGGGTACCGTGCCGACCGCATACCAGATGGTGATCCGCAGGCTCTTGAGCATGTCATCGTCGCCGAGGTCCCAGATCTGCGGGAGGGCTATCGCAATGGCGGCGATACCGACTGCAACGATGATCCAACCGAGGATTCTCGGGGCCGTGTTCGGCGCAGCTCCGCCGACGCGCTGAGCGCGGGCTCGTTCCCGTACCTTGCCGAGCAGGATGCCCGCGGTCACCAGCGCAGCTATGCCGGCGACAAGTACCAGCGGCCACAGCAACCCCCCGGACAGTTCGGCGAAATTGGAGAGGCCGATCAGCTCTCCCTTCCGCAGACGCCACCGGTGAGCGCTGATGTAGATCGTGAAGAAGAGGGGGAATATGCCAAAAAGCGAAATGAGGAGGACGGAAGGCGCGATGAACAGGTAGCCTTCCACACTTTCTTTGAGTCGTCTCCGCCTGCGATTCTGGTCAAGCACGAGCTGACTGACGGTCGTTTCCGATCGATTTATGTCGGCGGAGGCTATATCCATATCACGCTAACCCTGACGGTGTTGAATTCAAAACCTACGCTATCATTGCACGGGTTCAACTAGATTTCAATCAGGAATGTCAAAAAGGCATCGGCATTCGTAAGCGCAAACGCGGTCAGATGCTGCTGGATACCGGCAAAGAACTCTCGCTCCATCCGGGCTGCGGCCTTCCCGATGTACCGGAAGTGCCAGCTCTCGTACGAGTAGCCGGTGAGAGACTCGTATCCGTCAGGGTAGGAGAGGGAAAACCCGTACTTCCACGCGTTGGATGCCACCCATCGGCCGGCATCAGTCTCCGCAAATCCGTCGCAGATGCAGTCAAAATCGATAGCCGTGCCCAGTTGATGCTGGGAGGTGCCCGGCCGCGCCGAGACGCGGTCCGCCTCTTCCTGGCCGAGTTGATCAACCCAGTACTGGTAGAGCGTCTCCTGGTACTCGTACGATCGGTACGCTGACGATATCAGGAGCGTGACCCCGTCGGAACGGGCTGCATCAACCATTGCAAGGAGATCCGGAAGCACGATCGCGCGAAGGCGGTGCCCGGTACGGCTGAGATCCAGCCTGTCCGCATGGCTATCCAGGTCCACCAGATCATCCGGCGCAAAGTCGACGGCGAGAGAGTGCTCTTTGTCCACCAGCCAGGTCAGTTCTTCGGACTCGGCCGCGAGAAGAACGAGCTGGTCCAGGAAAGCGGTTGGGTGTGCGAGGATGCCATCCTGATTCTCCTCCGGGAGCGCAGCGACGAGTTCGGTGAACTCAGCTTGTGAGAAGGAGAACGAGGGGTGCAAGGCGCCGCTGTCCGACGGCTGCCCCTGTCCAGGATCGGCGACCTGTGCGTCTCGCCCGGAGCAGGCGCCCAGCAGCAGTGCGAGAACGGCGAGCGCCGGAACAAGCCTTCGGCGTCCGCTACTTGAAGATGATCGCAAGTACTTCATCCATCTTCTCAACCGGATGGAAGGCGATGCCCTTCTTGACGTTGTCGGGGATATCGTCCAGATCACGCTCGTTCTGCTTCGGAATGATGATCTCCTTGAGCTTGTGACGGCGAGCGGCAATAGTCTTCTCTTTGAGCCCGCCGATTGGAAGTACCTGTCCGGTGAGTGACAGCTCTCCGGTCATTCCGAGCCGCTGCCGGATCTTCTTCTTCGTTGCCAGTGATACGAGGGCACCGGCCATGGTAATCCCGGCGCTTGGTCCGTCCTTCCGTATTGCGCCGGCCGGTATATGGAGGTGCACATGCCGCGTCTCCCACCAATCTGCGTCAATACCCATCTCCGCGGTGACCTTGCGGGCAAAGGTGTACGCGATGCCGGCCGACTCCTGCATGACCTCACCCATCTGCCCGGTCAGGCGGAATCCTCCCGTGCCGGGATTGGACACTGCCTCTATGATGAGCACATCACCGCCGAAGGGCGTCCATGCAAGCCCGATGGTCATACCCGGTTCCACCACCTTCTTCACCACCTCCTCGGCGAACACCGGCTTGCCCAGGAGTTCCTCGAGTTGCTCAACGTCAATCGAAAACGGTGGCGTCGCCTCTTCCATCACCACCCTCCGCGCGAGTTTGCGATGGACCTTATCCAGGGCCTTCTCGTAGTTGCGCATGCCGGCTTCCCGGGCGTAGTCGTTGCTGATTGCGAGCAGTGCCCGCTTGGTGTACTTGACGCTCTTACGCTCGATTCCCGACCGATCAAGGCTGCGCGGGATCAGGAACTTGCGAGCAATGGCCACCTTTTCGTCGTCGATGTAGCCGGCGAGACGAATGACCTCCATCCGGTCCAGGAGCGGGAGCGGGATGGCGTCCAGCGTGTTCGCCGTGACTACGAACAGGATGTTTGAGACATCAAAGGGCAGATCCAGGTAGTGATCGCGAAACGCGACATTCTGCTCGGGGTCCAGGACTTCAAGGAGCGCCGAACTGGGATCGCCCTGGTAGGAAACACCAAGCTTGTCGATCTCATCGATCATGAAGACCGGGTCCTTGGTCTTGACGATTTTCAAACCCTGGATGATTTTGCCCGGCATGGCGCCTACGTAGGTGCGGCGGTGGCCCTTGATCTCGGCCTCGTCCCGCATGCCGCCCACCGAGAAACGGAAGAACTTCTTGCCGAGCGCACGGGCAATTGAGCGGCCAACCGAGGTCTTGCCCACGCCGGGAGGGCCCACGAGGCAGATGATGGAACCCTTGAAGTCCTTCTTCAGCTTGCGAACGGCCAGATACTCCAGAATGCGTTCTTTCACGTCCTCCAGGCCGTAGTGATCGGCGTCGAGGATCCGTTTTGCCTTCTGGATATCCACATCAGGGGGCGGTGGATCCACCCATGGAAGATTGACAATGGTGTCAAGGTAGTTTCGGGTCACGTGGTACTCGCTGGAGTTGGGGTCCATCAGGTTGAACTTCTCCAGTTCGTTCTCTGCCTGTTCCTTCACCTCGCCGGCAAGCTGCAGCGTGTCCATGGCGTCACGGATCTTCTGGAATTCGCTGCTCTTGCTGTCGGTCGGCATGCCCAGCTCATTCTTGATCGCCTTGAGCTCTTCCTTCAGGAAGTACTCGCGCTGGCTCTTCTCAATCTTCTCGTTTATCTGTTTCTGTATCTTCTTCTGGATTCGCAGGAGTTCCTGCTCGCGCTTGATGTGGAGCAGAACGATTTCCATCCGGCCGTACACGTCAAGCGTCTCAAGAACTCTCTGCTGCTCATCCCGATCGATATTGAGGATGCTGGTAATGAAGTCTGCAATCTTGCCCGGATGATCAATGTTGACCATGTTCAGGCGCATCTCTTCGGAGAAGAGGTTGTTGTTCTCCGAGACCTGTTTCATTTCGGCAATGAGGCTGCGGGTCAGGGCTTTGACCTCATCGCTCGAGTCGTTCTGGTCGTCCAGATACTCCACGGCGGCCACGATCGGCGGTGCCTCGTGAAGCATCTTCTTCACCCGGAAGCGACTCACCGTTGACACGAAGATGTTGTACCCGCCGTCGGGAAGGTTGATCTGCTTGACGATCCTGGCTGCCGTACCTACCGCATACAGATCGTCTCCGGAAGGCGCGTCATTCTCCTCGGTTCTGGTCAGCGTGAGACCAATCACACTGTCGCCGCCCACCGCCTCTTCAATCGCCGCAATATCCTGTTTGCCGGTGATCATCAGCGGCGTGAAGATACCGGGGAAGATCGGTTTCCCCAACAGCGGTACGACAACCAGACGATTCGGCAAGACGCGATCAGCCGGGATTATCATCCTTTCGGTTTCTTTGTCCATGGGCCTCTGCCTTCCTGGTGTATATTAGACTATGTCCCCGCCTCTCGTGGAGTCAAGGTAAACGGGTCGGAAGCCGTGAACCGTAGCCGCTCAACCGAAGCAATCGTCCTGCGTACCAGTCGCATTGGTGAAATTCACCGGGGTGTTGTGATGCTCACGTCCGATGACGGCCTTGTCCGCGCCATTGCCCACGGCGCCAACACTGCAAAAGGGAAACTTCGCGGCTCTACTGTCCCGTTCTGTTCCGGACGAGCCTACCTCTATACCAACCCGACGACTCAGTCAACGAAGATCACCGACATGGACGCTACCGAGTTCTTCAGTGGCATCCGGGGCGACCTCAAGAAGTTCTACACTGCGAGCCTGTGGGCGGAACTGATTCTCAAGACCTTCGCTTCCGGCGGCGAGGCTGAAGCCTTGTACACCCTCTTCCGTTCCTCTCTCGGGGAACTGGACCGGCGGGCCACGTCGGTAGCGGACCTCGTTTCGATACAGTTCATCTGGCGTTTCCTGGGACTCTCCGGCTCTCGGCCGGATCTGGACATCTGCGCCTGCTCCGGTGAGTATCTGGCGCGGGAAGAGTCGGCCTGCTACTCAACAATGGAGAACGGGTTCTGCGGGGAGAGCCACGCATCGGCGGAGTCCGATGCCGACGAGCAGATGATCCGATGGTCGTCGGGGGCACTTGCATACCTCCGACACACCACCGGCCTGTCGCTTCTGGAAGCGCTCCGTGTCGCCCCGCCGGTTGAGGCAGTACCCGCCATCAAGCGTGTGCTCTACATCATCATTCAGGATCTCGTTGAGGCCCCGCTCAACACAATCCGGACCGGCTCCGGAATCATATAGCCGCCGGAACGAACGGGCCATCGAGGGAATTGAGCCGGGCCACTGTGCTCTCCATGTCCGAGTAGTGGATGAACATCCCTCCGACCCCTTCGAACTTCTCCTTGAGAGACAGCCGATCGTCAATCAGCACAGGAACGGCATCCTCCGGCGCAGCTTCCCGCGCCCTGGAGTGTTTGTCGCGGCTCATGCAGGTGATGACCGGTATGTCACCGCCGAGTTCACGGTTGCACCAGGCGCGCTTCTGCGGTTCAGCCCACCTGCCGAGCGGCAGACCCGTCAGTATCGTCGGTTCGAGGGAGCGCACATGCATCCACAGCTCCCGTCCGTCCGCCAGCCAATCGAGGTTCTCATAGAAGCCGCGGGCGCGAGCCAGCTGGGGCCACATTGCGCGCGGACTCTGCTCGTGGGGGGGAAGTCCGGTGATCGCCTGAACACCGGAATCGAAATCGACCAACACACCGTCCAGGTCAACGAAGAGGCAGTACATGGGAGTAGAGAGTAGTGGTGTATTGGTCCCGCGCCAAGTCGCCGGCCGACTTCTGAATCGCGGGCGCCAAATCACCAGTAGTGTTCACTGGAGGGCGCTTGTGTTATTCTCGCCCGACATGAGGGCAGTAGATCTCATTGTCAAGAAACGGAACGGTTTGTCCGTGAGCGCGGACGAGATTCAATTTCTCATTGACGGCTACGTGAATGGTGAGATTCCGGATTATCAGATGGCCGCGTTCTGCATGTCTGTCTATTTCAAGGGTATGGACGGTTCGGAGTCGGGCGCGCTGACCCGGGCCATGATCAATTCCGGTGCAACCATGGACCTCGCCGGCCTCACGGGCCCGCTGGTGGACAAGCACTCCACCGGAGGAGTCGGGGACAAAGTCTCCCTCATCCTCGCGCCGATCGCGGCGGCGTGCGGTTTGCAGGTACCCATGATGAGCGGACGGGCACTTGGTCACACCGGCGGAACTCTGGACAAGCTCGAGAGTATCTCCGGGTATGGCACGGGGATGGACACCGCGCAGTTCAAATCGATTATTGCAGGCTGCGGCTACGCGATGACCGGTCAGAGCGAGAATATCGTTCCCGCCGATCGACTCCTCTACGCGCTCCGTGACGTCACGGGCACCGTTGAGTCGGTCCCGCTCATTACCGCGAGTATCATGAGCAAAAAGTTCGCCGAGGGCGCAGAGGCCCTCGTCTTTGATGTGAAGAGCGGGTCGGGTGCGTTCATGAAGACCCTGGAGGACTCGCGTCGATTGGCTGAATCGCTGATAGACACCGGGAGGAGCCTGGAACGCCCTGTTGTCGCCGTGATAACGCGGATGAGCGAGCCTCTCGGCTACATGGTGGGAAACTTTTTGGAGGTTGTGGAGTCCGCCTACTGCCTGATGGGTGATCGGGCGCCGGAACACTTTCGGTACCCTCAGGACCTCATGACCGTGACCTTGCGGTTGACCGCGTGGATGCTCGTCGCAGGCGGTATCGCTGAAGATGTGAAGACGGCCGAGTCCCGGTGCCGGGAAGCAATAGCGAACGGGTCGGCGTACGAGCGGTTTCGTTGCAACGTTGCGGCGCAGGGAGGCAACCCCGACCAGCTCGAGTCTGAACTCGCGACCCGACGCGCGAAGATCGCGGCGCAGATCACTGCCGATCATGATGGATTTGGGACGGAGATAGACGCATTTCAGGTCGGGATGGCCGGGGTCTACCTGGGCGCCGGCCGAAACAAGACCGACGACGACGTCTTGGACGACGTGGGCGTAGAGCTGCACGCAAAGGTTGGTGAGGAGGTTTCCGCGGGCGACGCTCTCTGTACCATTTACGCCGAGAGCCAATCTGCCGCCGACGAAGCGATCAATCGCGTACGAGAAGCATACCGCGTCGAAGCGAGTGCCCCGCAGCAGCAAGGACTCATACTGGACGAACTCACCTCCCTATGAAACGCGGTGCCCCATGAAATGGACCAAGAACGAGGTTGATTCCGGGCTGGTCAGGGAATTCTCCGCACGCTACAAGGTTGATCTGCTGCCGGCGGCCATTTTCGTTCGGCGCGGTCTGACAGATCCGGAACAACTCCGATTCTTCTTTGAAGACGATCTTCGGTTTCTGCACAATCCGTTCCTCCTTGATGAGATGGGGGATGCGGTAGATCGGATCCTCCTGGCGGTCTCAGAGGGAGAGAAAGTCCACGTCTTCGGTGACCGTGATGTGGACGGCGTAACCAGCACCGTGCTGATGACCGACACGCTTCGCAGTCTTGGGCTGGAGGTCTCGTGGGCTGTGCCGATGGGCGACTCGCCCTACGGACTCACTCGAGAAGTCGTGGATGAGTGCATTGCCGAAGACGTAACCCTGTTGGTTGCAGTTGACTGTGGTACAACGAATGCCGCGGAAATTCAGTATGCAGTCGATCATGGAATTGACACCGTCGTGGTGGATCACCACAACCCGCAGGAAGATCGGCCCCCGGCGATCGCAATCGTCAATCCAAAACTGCCGGACTCAAGTTATCCCTTTGACGGACTGTGCGCCTGTGCGCTCGTTGGCAAGGTGCGCTACGCCCTCGGGTTCGCACGTTCGGAACTCTACAATCAGACAATCTGTCTTCTCAACATCCGCCCCGGCAATGAGAGCCTGATCCTGGATGTCATCAAGATGGAGAACCTCATTGAGATCAGCCGGATCAGTGAGAACCTGATGCCGGGAGTCCTTGATGTTGAGCATTCGCGGCTTGGTGACTTCCTTCTTGGGGTGCAGATCCTGGTCTATGACGCGCCGTCTCAGGATCGATTGCTTCGGCAGGCGTTCGGGGAAAACGTTGACATCCACATCATAGATGTCGCGCCTGAACTCTGGAAGCAGTTTCCATCCCTGGAAAACAAGAGCCTGCTGCGACTGCGCGCACAATCGCGGCTCGCACGCTATGGCGGAGGTGAACCGTCGGAGATTGACGTCTTTGCCAGTCTCTTCCAGACCTTCGCGCAGCGGAAGGAAGAGGCGCTGCAGGCCGATTTCCAGACGACGCTTGATCTGGTGGGGCTCGCGACACTCGCGGACATGATGCCGATGCGAGACGAGAACAGAATTCTCGTCAAGCGCGGACTCAAGCAGATGAGCGACTCTCCGCGTGGCGGATTGCGCGAACTGCTGGAGCGACAGAAGCTGCTGGGCAAGAACATTGAAACCCGAGATATCGGGTGGTCGCTCTCGCCGGTGCTCAATGCAGCAGGCCGTATGGGTGAGCCGGACAAGGCTGTCCGTCTGTTCCTCGCTGCGGATGAGGGCGAGCGCGCGGCCGCTGCTGATCAGATTATCGAACTCAACAATCAACGCCGGCAGATCGGGGATGCGGGCTGGGATCTCGTGCAGGATCAAGCGCGAAGCAGTCACGAAGCGCACGCGGGCAAGTTCATCGTCGTCAGCAGCGAGCAGATTCATCGTGGCATCACCGGAATTCTGGCCGGCCGACTCGCTCGGCAGTACAAGACCCCGGTAGCAGTCGTGACGGTGATGCCAGACAGGGCAATTGGCAGCGTACGGTCGGATCGCGGCCTTGTTGCCACCGACCTCCTCGCCCGGTGTGACGATATCCTCCTTGACTGGGGCGGTCACGATGCGGCCGCCGGGTTCCATCTTCTGCCGGAGCGCCTCAAGGAGTTGGAGGGGAGACTTCAGGAGATCATCAAATCGATCCCAATGGAAGAAGGGGAAGAGGAAGCCATTGATGTGGACGCCGAGTTGCCGCTGGATTTTCTGAATCCGAGCCTTGGGAAGGTAGTGGAGCTCTTCGCCCCGTTTGGCCAGGAGCACCCGCCTCTCGTGTTTCTGGCCAAACGTCTTGGAATAGCCAGCATAACAATCATGGGGAAGAACGAGGATCATCTCCGCCTGCTGTTGGAATCCGGACGGCATAAGTGGCCGGCGGTGTTCTGGGGTGCTGCGGATCGGGTTCGGGTCGATTTTGACAAAGGAGACACGGTAGACGCAGTCTTTCGGCTAGGGACGAACTTCTATCAGGGCAGGGCAAGCTCGCAGCTCACTATCCTGGATATCCGTCGTTCGGCACCCGGCGATCCCTAATGAACAGATTCGTTTTTCGATTCGTTGCTCTGGCGGTTCTCATCTGGCCGCAGATCGCCCACGCGCAGGTGCACGCCCCGACATCCGTGCAGCCGGGAGACCACGTTGTTGTCACCGCGCTCGGAGCCGACGGTTTTGAGGCGGCGGCGATCCGCAATGCCGACGGATCAGTGGTTGCTGAGGCCACATCATTTGCCCTGGCCCTCTCTCCGCAGGTGAAACTCAGCTGTGCGATCCTCGGGATCGCAACGACCGTGGCGCCCGGCGACTATCTGCTGGAACTGCGTGCAGGCAACGGAGAGCCTCTGCCGAGCCGCCGGCTTACAATAGCCGGCCGTGAGTTCCGCCGTGAGGAGATTCCGCTGTCAGAGACCCTCACCGAATTGCGCGCGCGGGATGATCCGCGGAAGACCGTGGAAGCGCTCCACCTGCAGGCGATCGTCGGCGAGTTCAATCCCGAATCGATATATCATCCGGGGCCGTTCAGCTGGCCGTTCCCGCTCACCCGTCGTACTTCGCTGTTCGGGGATCGTCGTACCTATCTCTATGCAGACGGCCGGCGGGCATCCACGATCCACACCGGCGTTGATCTGGCGTCCCCCACCGGAACGCCCGTCGCGGCGTCGGGTGCGGGCCTCGTTCGAATGGCGAGAAACCGGATCGTGACAGGAAACACGGTAGTCATTGAACACCTCCCCGGCGTGTTCAGCCTCTACTACCATCTGGACGAGGTCCTCGTCAATGAAGGTGATGTAGTCCGTGCGGGCGAACCTATCGGGACGGTTGGCGCCACGGGACTGGCTACGGGCCCCCATCTCCACTGGGAGTTCTGCGTGGGAGGTGTATCGGTGAATCCCGAAGGAATGCTCCCGGGGCTTTTGGCCGCAGTGACTTCTGGTTGACATTGATCGGTAGATTTGTAAGATTACGAGTCGCATCTCCGGTCAATTCCGGTATGGCGCACAGAATATTGAAAAGGGAGGTGATTCAGATCGCCTACGTGAAGGTCGACGACGGTGAGAATCTTGAAAAGGCCATCAAGCGCTTCAAGCGCATGGTAGAGAAGGAAGGCATCATTCGCGAGTGGAAGAAGCGCGAACACTTCGAGAAGCCGTCAACAATCCGAAATCGAAAAAAGAAGAGTCTGGAGCGCAAGTTGCTCAAGAAGCTCCGCAAGATTCAGGCTTCCAAAGCCTACTAGACTAATAATCCATCAGATTGAGTTCTCAGGCCGCCCTCTCGGGCGGTCTTTCTCTTCTGTGGGTCGTGTGCGATGCCCGCCGGCGTTCAGTTCCAGCGAACGAGAAACCGGATAGATTGCCTGCTTGACTGAATCGAGGTAATGAACCATCTTGAACCCTTCTAGCGGATTAGGCAGAATGGCAGAATTCGAGAAGCGCCTTCTTATATGGCTCCAGGGGGACATAGCCCGATTTGAGTGCAACTTCAGGCCGGCCTGGAAAGAGAATCTCGCTTCAGTTCGAGTTGATTGCCTGGATCGTCACGCTAACGGTTTTGTCCCTGAGCCTGGCAGGATATCTTTCGTTCCGCAACGGCCAGATGGCGGTGACCGATGCGGTGTATCAGCTGCGGCATGAGATAACCCAGCGCATCAAGGATCATCTGGTTTCCTTTCTGGAGACCCCGCATCAAGTCATTCACGCCAATGCCATCGCTTTGGGGCAGGGCTCGTTGAGCGCGGATGATCCGGAATCGCTCGAGCGTCATTTCTGGCAGCAGATCCAGGCATTTGATTCGGTCACAAGCATCTACTTCGGCAACACGCTTGGCGGTCTGGTAAACAGCGGTCGTGAGGGGGCTGTCGACTCCCGATACGTTATCGCGACCGATGGATTTACCAGCGGTCCCTTCAGGAAATACGCCACGGACGACCGGGGAAACCGTACCGAGCTCCTGGTTACCGTCCCGGACTTTGATGCCCGGGCCCGCGAATGGTACGCTCGGGCGGTGGATGAG
>JAHOYX010000011.1 GCA_019038705.1 Spirochaetales bacterium | reverse complement strand
AGTCACCGGGCGCGGTCCATTAGATCTACTCCCGCCCGCAATCGAAGCATCGCCCCGTTTCGGCGGCGCGCACGCATTCGTCGCCGACAGCGAGAGCGGTCTCGTGATCCTGGATCTCATGCCATGTTTCGAATAGTCAGGACTTCTGACCGCCAAGGCCCCTGCGGTCATGCGTTTCGCCCGCAATGTAACCGGCTTCATCCAGAGCCAGGCAGAATGGGCGATCAACGGAGGACATCTCAAACGAGTTTTGACAAGGCAAAACGAATCCTTGCAACTGTATACGATCTCGTATATGATATTGCGTACTTGCGGATTCGGAGAAACCTCGGCTTCGCCAGGAAGCTGAGAAATCAAGAAGGAGGAGAACAAATATGGCTTTGGATGAGATGGAAAAAACGCTTCGGCCACCTGAGATTGAGCTCAAGCCCTACCCGCCGAAGGTGATCGCTCTGGCATCGGGTGAGAGAATGGTGGTGCGGGAAGCCAAACGGGAAGAGGTTGGGGTCCTTCTGGGGACCGTTGCTCCTCTGATGGGCGTGCCCAAGGACTTCTACGACATTGTCGCAGCGCGCATGTACTCGGAAATCCTGGGCTGGTACCTCTATCGCGTGGCGAACGAGTTTGTCATCGTCGGTGCGATTGACGGCGTGATCGCCGGCATCGTTACAAGCAGACATGTGACGGACAAGCTCGGGATGAGCCTCCACACTATGACTATCAAGCGCGGACTGCGCATCGGCGCGCATCTGTTTGCCGCAAAGATGGAAGAGCACATTGAAGTCCTCGATGAGGACGAGGTATGGATTGTTGCCGAGAGCCCCAACGGCTTCAAGCGGTGGATGATTGAGTATGAGCTGGAGGACCGCTCGTCACAGTTCCCCGGGGTTCGGCACGAACTGGGCGGGGTCCCCACGCACGTATTGACCCGCAAGCTCTGGGACGCGGTCAAGGATGTGAAGTGCACCGGCACCCGCCCAGTTTCCGATGCGGATCTCAAGTCAGCGGAGAAGCTTACGATGCCGACGGAGTACCCGCAGATACCGAATTTCAGGAGGTAAGTCATGGCTGCAAATGTTGGTATCGTGGGAATCGGGCACACGATCTTCGGGAACTCTTCCGAATATGACCTGTCGGACGTCCTGGCCTACGCGGCCACGGACGCCCTGCAGGATGCCGGATATCTTGAGAAGAGGAAGGAAATCGACCAGTTGGTCGTCGGGAACATGGCGTCGGGTCTCTTCTGTCATCAGAGCGCGGTCGCTTCATCGGTGATAAGCCGAATGGACATGGAGCCGGTCCCGGCGGAGCTGGTCGAGAATGGGCCCGCCTCCGGGGCGAGCGCCGTGAAGATTGGCTATATGGCCGTGGCTTCCGGACTGGCAGATGTTGTCCTGGTTGTTGCCGGGGAAGTGATGCGAAAGGTGACCGGATGGCTTGCGACCGACTACGTTGCGACCATGCTGCACACCGAAGCCGAGTACAACATGGGACTCACCCTCCCTGCGTTCGGCGGAATGTTCACGCGCATGTACATGGAAAAGTACGGATTGACTGAACGGGATCTCGCCCTTTTGGCCGTGAAAAACCACGACAACGGGGCAAAGAACAAATACGCCCACATCCAGCTCCCGTGCACAATAGAAGCGATTGCCGACGGACCTGAAGCCGACGTGGTCAACACCTATGTTGCCGAGCCGCTGCGGATGTACTCCACCTGCCCCGTCTCCGACGGTGCGGCTGCGCTGCTGCTGGTCAACATGGATTCCCCGCGGGCACAGGAGTTCAAGAAGAAGCCGGTGCGGATTGCCGGGGTTGCGAGCGCCACGGATACCCACTGCGTTCACAACCGGAAAGATCCCCTCAAGCTGGAGGCCGTCCGGATTGCCGCGGAGAAGGCCTACAAGATGGCGGGGCTGAGCCCGAAAGATATCTCGTTTGCTGAGTTGCACGATGCGTTTTCCATCCTCGAGTTGGCAATAAGCGAAGAGGTTGGCTTCTTCGAACGTGGCAAGAGCTTCCTCGCGGTGCGCAATGGAGAGACCGAGATCAACGGACGGCTGCCAATCAACACCTCCGGCGGTCTTAAATCCAAAGGGCATCCGGTGGGAGGCACCGGCGTATCCCAGGTGGTGGAACTGGTTCGCCAGTTGCGCGGTGAGGCTGAAGAGGGAAGACAGGTGAAGGAACCCAAGTACGGCATGTCCGTCAACTTCGGTGGTTTTGGCAACAACATAGTGTCCGTGATCTGCGCCAGGGATTGAGGGGGACCAGTATTATGATCGATTTCAGTGTGTACAATGCGACTGCGCCCACAATACAAGGATACAAGTGCCAGAATTGCGGCAGCATCCACTATCCGGCGCCGATGATCTGTTCAAAGTGCTCAAAGAGGAGAGACCCCGTGACAGGCAAGGGGTGGGAGACCTTTGATCTGGAAGGCCCCTGTGAACTCCTGACCTGGACTCGGGCGTGGAACCTCCCTGAAGGCTACTCCAGAAAGTACCTGTTGTTCGGCATAGTGCAGTTTGAGAACGGACTGCGTGCGTCGGGGCAGTTGGAGGTGGAGAACCCGGAAAGCGGCATGAAGCTCGTCGCGGAGGTTGAAGAATCGGACGAACGACCGGGGGATCCGGTGAGCATCTTCGTCTTCAGAGAGAAGTAGGGCTCGGCGCAGGAAGAACATGGCCGGACGGAATCTCAGCAGGGAAATCTACGAGACTCTCGCTGCTCGGATCAATCAGTGGGTCTATCCGCCCGGCCATCGTCTCACCGAAGAAGAAATCTGCGTCGAGTTCGAGGTCAGCCGGAGCCCTGTCAGAGAAGCCCTTAACATGCTGGTGCAGGCAGCGCTCATTGCGAAGGAAGAGCGCAAGGGCTACGCCGTGCGGCGAGTGGACATGCGCGAGATCAATGAGCTCTACGACACGCGCCTGGTTCTTGAACTGGCCGTTGTGGATCGAATCTGCCGGAATGGCATGGACGAATCCACGCTTGCGCGACAGGAAGAACGGTGGCAGAAACTCAAATCCACCGTTCCGGGCACGGCTGCGGAAACAGTCTTGGAAGATGAGCACTTCCACCACGCTCTTGCCGAAGCTGCAGGCAACCGGGTCATGGCACAACTTCTCACGGACATCGACTGTCGGATTCACTTCGTAAGAATTTACGACATCACCAACCCCGACCGGCTCAGGAAGACGGGCGTGGATCACCTGGAACTGCTTTCCGCCATTCGAGCTCGCGATCGAGAACGGGCGGAGGCTACGGTCCGGCAAAACATAGAGTGGGGGCGCGCAAACGTCTCTTCCGCCATACAGGAAGCGCTGGCGCGCGCGCACGGGATAATCTGACCATACCGAATCGGGACAGTGCCGGAGGCGGACAATGAGACACGCCGGGGTCACCGGTTGATCGACTTCACATCTCTTGATCAGATTGACGTGGGACTGTAACGGCAGCTCTTTTCTTGTTGCTCCCCCACCGATGCAATGTTAGTCTGTACCGTCGAACATCCAGTTGCCTGCCAGGAGACCGTCGTGCAGCCCAGTTTCTCGCTCGAGACCCATGAGATTCGTTCTGAAATCGTCTTTCGTAACCCCGCTCCGGCGCTCCTCTACGAGGAGGCTATTGAATACGAGAAGGGCACGGCCATGGCCGACACGGGCGCCCTCATCGTGCGGTCGGGGGATCGTACCGGGCGAAGCCCCAGGGACAAGCGGATCGTGGAACACCCCGCAAGCAAAGAGCATGTCTGGTGGGGCGATATCAACATCGGCCTTGACGAGCACACTTTTCTGATCAACCGCGAGCGTGCAATCGACTATCTCAATACCTGCGAACGTCTCTACGTCGTGGACGGCTACGCAGGATGGGACCCGAAATATCGCATCAAGGTCCGACTGATCAGTTCCCGCGCCTATCACGCGCTCTTCATGCACAACCTGCTCATCCGGCCCACTCAGGACGAACTTGAGCAGTTTGGCGAGCCTGACTACATCATCTACAACGCCGGTCGGTTCCCGGCGAACAAGTACACGCGAGAGATGACCTCGTCCACCAGTGTCGATTTCAGTTTCGAGCGCAACGAGATCGTCATTCTGGGAACGGAGTACGCCGGCGAGATGAAGAAGGGCGTCTTCACCATCATGAACTACCTCATGCCTGCCCGCGGTGTGCTATCCATGCACTGCTCGGCAAACGAAGGTTCGGACGGCGACGTGAGCCTCTTCTTCGGGCTCTCGGGCACCGGGAAGACGACGCTCTCGGCAGACACTCGCCGCAGCCTCATTGGCGACGACGAGCACTGCTGGAGTGACGACGGGATCTTCAACATCGAAGGGGGATGTTACGCCAAGTGTATCGATCTGTCTGCGGAGCACGAACCGGAGATCTACGGCGCAATCCACTTCGGCACCGTGATGGAGAACGTAGTCTTTGACCCGCTTTCGCGGAAGGTTGACTTCTCCTGCGCGGACATCACGGAGAACACGCGGGCGTGCTATCCCATTGAACACGTATCGAACGCCAGGATTCCGGCCGTCGGCGGGCACCCGAAGAACATCGTTTTCCTGACCGCGGACGCCTTCGGCGTGTTGCCGCCCGTCGCACGCCTCACTCCGGAGCAGGCGATGTACAGCTTCATCAGCGGCTACACGGCCAAGATCGCGGGGACGGAGGAAGGGGTTGATGAGCCGCAGGCCACCTTCAGCGCCTGCTTCGGCGCGGCATTCATGGTCCGGCACCCGAGCGTCTACGCGGAGCTGCTGGCGGAGAAGATGCGGGCGCACGGATCCCGCGCGTGGATGGTGAACACCGGCTGGTCGGGCGGGCCGTACGGGGTGGGTAGCCGCATCAGGATTCCGTACACCCGCGCCATCATCGACGCGATACACGCGGGAACTCTCGGCAGCGCGCCCACGACTACCGATCCGGTGTTCGGCGTGGAAGTTGTAACAGAGTGTCCGGGCGTACCGTCTGAGATCCTCATCCCACGCGACACGTGGGCGGACCCTGATGCCTACGACCGGAAGGCGAAGGAGTTGGCCGGGCTCTTCAGGTCCAATTTCAGGCAGTTCGAGGCCGGCACATCCCCGGAGATCGCGGCGGCCGGACCGCTGACTTAGCCGTTGGGCCTACCGCCGCGCCCGAACTTCAGCGAGACGCCCAAGGCAGCCGGCGAGGCGATCCCCCAACGGTGCGCCGCCAGGCGTCGTCACATCGTCCTCGTTCGGGAATACCACATAGGGAACGCGCGCGCGGCTGATGGTCAGGAACTCGGGGTCGGCTGAACTGAACTCTGTCCAGTCGCTCTCCCCGTAGAGCTTTTCCAGCTTGTCGTCCGGAAGCCCGTGCTCCAGGATGCTGTGCGGTTTGTCTGGATTGAAACGGCGCCGATTTTTGCGCAATGATTCCTCAAACGAGACATCAATGAAGAGCACGGCCGCTTCCTGCAGGAAATCCTGTGAGAAGTGTTCAAACGCCTCGCGAAATCCACCGTGTTCGCTGCCCCGTGAGAACTCAACAATCACCGTCCGGGTTTCCAGGAGTGCCGGCTGATCAGCCAACAGTTTCCTGTAATCCAGTTCCAGCCGCCGGATGAGAAGATTCCAGAGATCATGGTGAAGGAAGTACCCTTCCGTGTCTGAATGGAGTCGTTCGTGGCCCATCTCCGACAGAATCTGATCCTCTTCAAACCAGGTCCAGAGCATCGGGAAGTCGTCGATTTCCAGAAACGGTCCAATGCGGAATCGCTCCCGCCGCCGGGCTTCCGGTTCGTGTTTCAGATAGTCGATGATCTCACTCTTGCCGGACCCCGGGCGACCAACAAGAATGAGTAGCGGAATGTGATCGTGTTTGCTCAAATCGAATCTCCTGCTCCCATGATACACCGTTGACGCCTGCGCGGCGAACGGGCTTCTCGGACAGTCGAAGATCCCGGCCTGCTCAGTTGCGCATTGTCGGGTCCCGGCCTATAGTCGGTCGATGGATCTGCGCGCTCCCTCCACCTCCAGGTTTGCACTTCTCATGCTGTTCTTCTGGGGGGGGATCGTGGCGATTGAAGCGTTCATGGTTCCTTACCTTACCGGCGTCGGATTCTCTGAGAAGCAGGCAGGCCTCATCATGGCTGCCGTTTTCTTCGTGTCGATTGGTACCCAGCCGTTGTGGGGATATGTTGCCGATCGCACCAACGGACACCGGTGGATCATCGCGGGCACGATGTTCGTGGCTATCCTTTCAATGCTCGCGCTTCGAGGCAGCGGAGCAGTGTTTGGCCTTGTCCTTGCATGTGTACTTGTCTATTCACTCACGGCAAACTCGATGCCCGCACTCATCGACAGCTGGATCATGCAGATTAGTGGCTCGGGAGTCCCCATCAATTACGGCGTGGCACGCGGGTTTGGATCACTCGGTTTCGCAGCCACGGCGATGATTCTCGGGTTTGTCCTTGATCGCTTTGGGCTGCCCCTCATGTTCGTGATCTACTCTGTGCTCGCTCTGCTGGTCATCGGCATTGTGCTTTCCATCCGAACGCTCCGGCCCGTTTCTCTCGGTTCGTCATCTTCAAGGGATGCTGAGCCGGGGCAGACCACCGGGTCTCCGATCCGTGCGGTCCTGAGTAACGGACCGTACCTGCTGCTTCTTGTCTCCGTTTTCTTTGTCTTTCTCGGTACGCGGGCGGCAATGATCTTTCTGCCGCTTCGGGTTTACCAACTCGGCGGCACCAATGTCCACGTCGGGTGGGTACAGTCGCTACGAGCGGCGAGTGAAATTCCGTTCATGTTCGTCGCGGCGTATGTTCTGCGGCGAGTGAAGCCACGCCTGGTTCTGCTCCTGGCAATGAGCTTCTTCGTTCTGCGCCTCATCTTGATGAAGATTGCCCCCACCCCCGCCTCTCTCGTCGCTGTGCAGGTGGTCCAGGGGATTGCGGTTGGCTTTCTGGTTCCGGGGTCGGTTCACTACATCGACCGCATAGCCCCGGCGGAGTTTCGGAGTCTGTTTCAGACGCTGGCTCCATCCATCTATTTCGGCCTGGCGTCCGTGATAGCCGGCTCGGTCGGCGGCATGTTCCTTGAGCGGTTCGGGTTGGATGCCCTCTACTCGGTCGCCCCTGCTGTGGCCGGGGTGGGAGTCATCCTGTTCGGAGGATCGCTGGTGATGGCCGGCCGCCGGCGCTTGTCGTAACGAGTTCCCGGATCGGGTACACGCCTCTCTACGATCGGCCGCCGTTCTTCTTGTTTTTTCGGCGGCCGGCAGGCAATTCGGCGGGTTCTTCGGCCGGCGCCGGCCCCGCTTCTTCCGCCGAGCTCCCGCGCCCGAATAGCCCTGCCAGTGCTCCTCGGGTCCCGGACGATCGGGGTTGCCGCGCCGGTTCCTGCATCCTCTGCGCCAGGTCACCCACCTCTTGCTCGCGGGTCTTGAGTTCAACCTCCTGATCCTTGAGCTTCTTCTTCCTCTTCGCCATACGCTCTCGTGTGCCGCGTTCCAGGTAGCTGATAAGATAGAAGACAAACGAGTAGATCACGCCGGCCACAAAGCTCACCAACGCAACAACGGTCACGGACAACTCTTCGATCTTCCACCCGAAAACGTTGACCGGCGCCGCCGATCCGATGTTCATCACGATCAGGATAGCAACCGCTACGAGGAAGATGATGCTGAAAATGATGCGAGCCATACTGTGGACCTCTTTGCTGAGCTACAAGATAGTCAGCGACGGCATCAGAAAATGCACCAGGGCAACCACAATCCCGCCGAGCCCCAACGGGGTCCGGTACGGCATCACTGCGTTGGTCACCTTGTCCACGGCCACAGGCTCGTCGTCGCGCGACACGCGGAGGGTATCCGCCAGCAGGAGCCCTCCGAGGGCGATTCCCGCAAGTGCGGGAAGGAGATCACCGGCTACCGGAACGGTCTCCCCGGGTGACCGGACAATCAGCTTCAGGATCCCAACGACACCGGCGGCGATGCCGACCCCCATCCGAATATTCCGCTGTTGGGCGAGGTCCTTGAGACCGGACAACCATTCCATTCGTTCAACCAGATAATCCGACGAAAGTATCAGCCCTGCGCCAAGCAGGCTGAGAATACTGAGCATATAGAGTTGTGCCAACTCATGCCTCCTTTAGTCGATTTCAATCATGACACGAATCGATCCAAGAGTGAATGGCTGTTTGAGCGATCGTCACCGTCGGGCGAGTTGACTGCTCCGAACAGGAACCGGACAGCCGCGTCCAGGCCGCGGCGTGCGTCCTCCGACAGTGGCTCGTTGACTCCCCACTCGTACCCACGGATGGCGAGCATGTATGTTCGCGGGTGGGCGCCGTACAGTTCGTTGCAGAGCGCTACGATGCCGCCCGGGCTCACCGAGTGGGTGGAAAACGAAGCGGTGGGCTCCGGACCGATTTGGTACAGGCGGAAGGGCCCGCCGTCGTCGGTAGAGGCATCGGCAGCGTCGTCGGCTGTGCCCAGCGAAGCGTCGGCGAATACGACGATGTCGTGCCGTGAGATGGCTTCGGCGTCCTCAATATTGAGCTGGTAGTTGGCGTCAAACGAGAACTGGTGGTCCGCGCCGGAGGCGCCCTGCGTGGCGCGTCGGATCTCCTCAACGAGGAGTGCTCCGAGTCCGTCGTCCTGTCTTCCCGGGTTCCCGATCCCGTAAATGAGTATCTTCATAGGACCTACCCCGGGGGCGGCCGGCGCATCAAGCCCCGGCGATCTACGTACGCGCCTCGGCAATCACCGCTCCGTCGGAGTCAACGAGTGAGACTTCCAGCGGCATTCGACCGACGGCGTGAGTTGCGCAACTCAGGCATGGATCGTAGGCGCGGATCGCCACCTCCACCGCATTCATCATCGGTTCGGTGATTTCCTTCTGACCGGTCATCTGAGACACGGCAACATTGTTCACCGCCCGATTCATGGGCTCGTTGTTGTTGGTGGTCGATACGATCAGATTACACATGGTGATCTGGTCGTTTTCATCCGCCCGGTAGTGATGGAAGAGCGTGCCGCGCGGCGCCTCGATGAGCCCAATTCCCTCTTCCTGTCTGGTCCCGGTTCGGACCAGTTCGGCGCCCTGCAGGTCAGGATCATTCAGGAGGTCCTTCATTACCTCGGCCGCGTGGAGCGTTTCAATCAGTCGCGCCCAGTGGGTGTGCAGGCAGATCTGGCTGGGTTTGCCGTTTGAGTAGGCCCGGAACTCTTCAAATCGCTTCTGCGCCAGGGGCGTTGGAATGAAATCCACGGTGTTGAGCCGAGCCAGGGGCCCCACTCGATACCAGCCGTTTTCCTGACCGAGCGAGAGGATGAACGGGAATTTCATGTAGCTCCAGCTCTTCACCCCTTCACCGATGTGGTCGTAGTACTCCTGGCAGGGCACATCGTTCACAATCTTCTTGCCCTCGGAGTCCACCGCTCGCAAGACACCATGGTAGAGGTCCAGGGCACCATCGGCGCGGACCAGGCTCAGGTGGTTGGACGGGAAGACGCTGAAATTATCCAGCATGTCCTGATTCTTCTTGTGGAAGTCCAGGAAGAAATCGATTGCGCCTTGAGACCAGTCGATCATCTGATCCACGTTCGGGAGATCCTTCCCGTCAAGAAACTTGTCTCGCTCCTCAAGGCTGAGGTTCTTGTTGATGCCTCCGGGGATTGCCCCGGTACCGTGGATCTTCTTGCCCGCCGTAACCTTGATGATCTCCTGACCAAACTTGCGCATCATCACGCCCTGGACGGCGAGATCCTTGTGCTCCAGCGCCACACCAATCACGTTGCGGGTAGCAATTGGCCCGTCTATCCCGAAAAGGAGGTCCGGAGAGGAGAGATGGAAGAAATGAAGCGCGTGCGACTGGAAGATCTGGCCGTAGTGCATGAGCCGCCGCATCTTCTCGGCCGTCGGCGACAAGCCGTCACCAGTGCCGGCCCCGACTATCTGGTCGGTTGCCTTGGCGGCGGCCAGATGGTGGCTGACGGGGCAGATGCCGCAGAGGCGTTGCACCAGCACCGGGACTTCCCAGTACGGGCGCCCCTTCACGAATCGTTCGAAGCCACGAAACTCCACGATGTGCAGGCGCGACTGGGTCACGGCCCCGTTGTCGTCCAGGTGGATCGTCACTTTGCCGTGTCCTTCAACACGGGTTACCGGATCAATTACTACTTTTGTTGCCATATGGTTACCACCTAGTCGTACCGGATCACTTCGTAGGGAAGGTCCATTTCCTTGCCAAGAATCAGAGCCGTAAGTGCGTTCCAGATGAGGTCCGCCGTCGGAGGACAGCCCGGGAGGAAGAAATCCACCTTGACCAGTTCTCGGATCGGATACACACGGTCCAGCATCATGGGGATCTCTTCGTCGTTCGGCAGGATGCGGTCCGGGTTGTTGTCCTTCGTGGTGAGCCCGTTGAGATATGCCTCTTCCAGGCACTCCGTGATTGGAATGTTGTTCCTCAGAGCCGGAAGACCGCCCATGATCGCACACTCGCCCAGTGCGATGAGCGTCGAGCAATTCTTGCGGAACTCCTTGAGGACATGAACGTTCTCGCTCGTTGCACACCCGCCCTCCACGATGCCGATGTCACAGTGCTTCGTGAAGGTCTTGATGTCGTCAATCGGAGACTTGTTGAACTCCACCAGCTCGATCAGATCCAGAATGCGTTCGTCAATGTCCAGCACCGACATGTGGCATCCGAAACACCCGGCAAGCGAGGTGGTTGCCACGATCTTCTTATCCATATCTCCTCCTTCGCCTACTTGGCCTGCTCAACGTCGGCGCCTATCGGCTGTCCGTCGTAGCGTCGCTGTCCGATGGGCACGGCAAATCCGCGCCCCTTCCGAATGATCGCCCCGACCGGGCAGACCTCTGCTGCTCGGTCGGCCAGCTCATCGCTGATATTTGCGGCCAGCTTGGTGTCGATACTGATGCCGATGCGGTCGCCGCGCTTGCCGAAAGCGAACAGTCTGCGGCCCCTCTCGTCGGTGATGGCACGGATGCACCGTTTGCAGAGGATGCTTCGATTGTGATCCTTGAAGAGCTTCGGATTGGACGCTTCAATGTCCCGCTCCGGGAAGAGATACGGAAATCTGGGAACGAGGACTTGAAATCGATATGCAAGCGCCTGTAACTCACAGTTCCCGCTCTGCTCGCACGAGGGACAGAAGTGATTCCCCTCGGCGAACAGAAGCTCAATGATTGCCTTTCGCAGGTCCTGGATCTCTTCGCTCTCGTTGATGACTTCCATCCCCTCGGAGACTTTGGTGGTGCAGGCGGTTGTCAACTTGCCGTTGATCTTCACCGAGCACACCCGGCACGACCCCTGCGGTGGCACCCCCGTCATGTTGCAGAGCGTCGGAATGTAGACTCCGTTCGTTTCCGCCGCATCAACGAGGTACTGTCCCTCCTCGGCCATGCACTTCTGGCCGTCTATGCTGAATGTCACGATTTTCGCCATAGTTTTCTCCTCGCTCACAACTTCCGCCCCACGGTTCTGTTCGCCTCGGCCACGGAGGTCTCCAGGTCAAAACTCGACTCAAAGGTCTCGTCTGCGTTCACGATCCTTCCCTCGTAGAGATGCCGGAAGTTCTTGATCGTCGACACAATCGGATTCGGGGCCGTGTGCCCGAGACCGCACCTGCTTGCCAGCGCAATCGGTACCCAGTCAAGCATAGCCTGGACATCCGACCGCTTTCCGTGACCGGCGAGGATCTTTTCCAGTGTCTTGCGGTACATCATCGTCAGTGCGCGACATGTCGAGCACGATCCGCAGGATTCCTTCGCGAAGAAATCGATGAAGTTGTACACGACCACTTTCAGGAGATCGTGCCGCTCGCCGATGATAATGAGCGATCCTCCGGTAGCGAGGTCCTCGTAGCTCAGGATCCGCGAGAACTCGTTGCTCGCGATGCACGATCCTGACGGTCCACCGACCTGTACAGCCTGCACCTCTCCGGTCTCGGCGCCGACCATGTTCAGAATGTCGTTGACTGAGAACCCCCACTCGATCTCGTAGACGCCGGGGAACTTGCAGTCGCCCGATACGCTGAGGACCTTCGTGCCGGTGGACTGGGATGTGCCGAGAGTCCGATACCAGTCGGCTCCTTTCACGACGACCTTTGCCGCCTGACAGAGGGTCTCAACATTGTTGACAATCGTGGGCATCCCCAGGAATCCTTTCTCAACCGGAAACGGAGGCCTGTCCCTCGGCTCGCCCCGCTTGCCCTCGGCCGATTCAATGAGGGCCGATTCTTCGCCGCAGACGTAGGCCCCGGCGCCGAACTGGAGCCGGATGTCAAAATCAAACCCCTTGATGTCCCCGGCGTTCTTGCCCAGCTGGCCGGCGGCACGCATGTCAGCGAGGATCTTCTCCAGGTAGTCGCGCAGATACCGGTACTCGTAGCGCAGATAGAGGATGCCCTCGGTTGCGCCGATCGCGTATCCGGCAACGGTCATGCCATCCAGCACCAGGTTTGGCCGCTCGGTGAGGATGACCCGGTCTTTGAACGTACCGGGCTCACCTTCGTCGGCATTGCAGAAGACGTAGTGTTTCTCGCCCTTGGCCTTGCGGCAGAACTCCCACTTCAGCGCCGTCGGGAACCCCGCGCCACCGCGCCCCCGGACGCCGGAGGCTTTGACGCGCTCTATCACCTGTTCCGGTGAGAGGCTCTCCTTGCTGATAGCGGCGAGCGCTTCGCCCGGGTCGTAGTCGCTGAAGATGACCGCACCCGTCTTGTGGATGTTGTTGTCCACCGTGGAATGGAGGGATTCGGAGGCATTCATTCCATCGCCGAGACTCTGTGCCCTGAGTTCTTCCACGCTGAGCCCGGCGCGCATTCCGTTCACGATTTCCTTGACGCGAAAGGCCGTCAGTTCGGTGAAGATGACGCCGTTGATAATCGCAGCCGGTTCCTGGTCGTTCATGCCGATGCACGGCGTGTCAAAGAGACCAATCAGCTCGTCTTCGGTCACCTCGCCAAATTTGCACCCCGCTTCGCGCTCAAAGGCCTCTGCGATCTTCGCGCGCCCCATCATCTCCGCCACAACGCTGTCGTTGAGGTAGACTGAGTACTTGCCGCGGGGTTCAGTTGAAAAGAAGTGGTAGAAAGAGACTGTCTGAAGCACGTCGACCTCGGAGATATCGAGTGTCTCGGCAATCTCTGCCAGGACAGGCGGTGGAAGGTACCCTTGATCCTCCTGGACATCTATGAGGATGTCCATGAGGCGGGTCGCGTCGGAGTTGTACTTCTCCAGGACGTTTTGGACGATCGATTTCATACAGTGCCTCACAGATTAGAAAGATCGGCGGCAGCACCGGCAGGTACGTCGTGTAGGCAATGACGAAGATCAGATCCTGTCCCGGATGTCTACCGTTATGCTCATGTTGACAGACCTTTCTGATCCTGTCAACAATCGATACGGAATGGACGATAAAAAAATAGCCCACGACATACGAATCTCCGGGCTCGTCCAGGGCGTCGGCTTCCGGCCATTTGTCTATCGCCTCGCGCACGAACTCGGGCTGACCGGAACAGTCCGAAATCAGACCGATGGCGTAAGAATCCACATTGAGGGATTGCCCCGCGGTCTGGAGGGGTTCGTCGCCGGACTGCGTTCGCACTGCCCGCCCGCCGCTGCCATTGATGACGTCCAGGTCGTTCAGGCAGAGTTCACCGGCACCGATCAGTTTGTCATCGTAGGCAGCGCAGACACCTCTGATCTGGTGACCAGAATCAGCCCGGATCTCCCCGTCTGCGCTGATTGCCTGGAGGACATGCAGCGAAACTCTCGTCGCTCCGACTATGCGTTCACCAACTGCACGAACTGCGGACCTCGATTCAGCATTGTCACCGCGCTGCCATACGACCGGCCGGAGACCACCATGCGGTCGTTTGCGATGTGCGATGATTGCCGCCGGGAATATGAGGATGTTCTGGACCGGCGTTTCCACGCGCAACCGGTCGCCTGCCGCCACTGCGGCCCGCAGTACACGTTATCGCCCGACACATTGGCCGCTGCGCTCGACGCCGGCCGAATTGTCGCTATGAAGGGCATTGGCGGGTTTCACCTGGCCTGCGACGCGACCAGTCAGGTGGCAGTGGAGGAACTCCGCGCACGCAAACGCCGGGATGCCAAGCCGTTCGCAGTCATGTTTGCCGACGCCGATACCGTGGCGCGGCATGCGTTCGTGTCGGAGGCTGAGCGGCGGCTCCTCGAGTCCAATGCCAGGCCTATCGTGTTGTTGCAGATGCGTGATGGCGAGCAGCCGATTGCTCCGGCGGTGAGCAGTGACCTGCACACGATCGGCGCGATTCTGCCTTACATGCCCATGCATCATCTGCTCTTTGATCGATTGAAGATTCCCGCGATCGTTCTCACCAGCGGAAACCTGAGCTCCGAGCCTATCGTCACGAGCAATGAGGTTGCGACGAAGGTTCTCGGGCCGATTGCGGACAGCCTGCTCACCCACAATCGGGATATCCACAATCGACAGGACGACTCGGTCGCAATGGTCGTCAACGGCCGAGCGCGACCCCTGCGTCGATCGCGAGGCTACGTGCCCAACCCCGTTCGTCTGCCGTTTTCGGCCGACGGGATCGTAGCGGTCGGGGCCGAACAGAAGAACACCATCTGTTTCGGCTCAGGCAACGACGCCATCCTGAGTCAGCATATCGGTGACCTGGATGACGCGGCGACGCTCGAGTTCTTTGAAGAGGTCCTGGATCGATTCCCCAGGCTCTTCCGCATCTCACCCCGGCTCCTGGTTCGAGATCGGCACCCGGACTACCTGTCCACCCAGATCGCGGAACAGTCGGGACTCCCGACGGTGGCGGTCGGTCATCATCACGCCCACATTGCCTCGTGCATGACTGAACATGGGTTGAGCGATCCGGTGATCGGCGTGGCGCTGGACGGGACCGGTTTTGGTGACGATGGGGCTGTCTGGGGCGGCGAGTTCATGATCGCAGAACTCACCGGCTACGAGCGCTTTGCCCACTTCGACTATGTTCGGCTTCCTGGTGGCGATCTCGCCGTGGAAGAACCGTGGCGCAGCGGGCTCTCCTACCTGACGGACGCCTTCGGGACGGAAGGTCCGCCGTCGTCGGCCAGGTCGTCACTCGCGATCTTCCGTGACGAGGTTGTCACGCCGCGGGAGCGAGAGGCCGCGCTGCACGCGCTGTCCGCGGGCATCAACACGCCGCTCACATCGAGTGCCGGGCGGTTGTTTGACGCGGTGGCCGCGCTCTGCGGTATCTGTACCCGATCGCACTTTGATGCCGAGGCCCCAATGCGACTGGCAGACTGCCTGGTGGAGGGTACCGAAGAGGCGTACCCGTTTGAGGTGACGGACGGTGCTCGCGCAGACGACCGCACCCCGCGCCGGGTTCAGTTTGATCCGATGATCCGACGGATTGTCGGCGATGTCACTGCCGGTATTCCGATCGGCCTGATATCGGCCCGGTTTCACAACACGATCTGCGCGGTTCTCGTGGATGTTGCGCGAGAGGCCCGGGACGAGCGTGGAATCAACCGCGTGGTTCTCTCCGGCGGCGTGTTTCAGAATCGGTACGTGCTCGCGAGGTCGGAAGAGAGACTGGCGGCTGCCGGGTTTGAAGTCTTCGCGCACGAGAAAGTGCCCTCGAACGACGGAGGGATTGCCCTCGGCCAACTTGCCGTTGCCGCGGCGCGTGAACGAGAATCTCCTTGACATCAGCTGCAAACCACTGTAGGGTATCGGTGTTTACTTATCGATAGGTGACTATCGATAGGTTGCTATCGATATTTTAGAGACTTCTTTGATGTTACCATGACAGGGAAGACTCAATGCCCGGATGTCGTCCGGGACACACAACTGCCAGGAGACCCCATGCACGTTCAGACCGCGCAGACCGTCGCCCCTCTCGACCAGGCCCTCGTTGATTCGCTCGACGCCTACATTCGGGAGCATCAGGAAGAGGCGGGCAATCTCATCCCAGTGTTGCAGTATGCCCAGTCCGCTTTTGGCTATCTTCCCGAAGATGTCCTGAAGCATATAAGCGAGGCGCTTCAGATTTCCTACAGCGAAGTAACCGGGGTGGTGACCTTCTACTCGTTCTTCTCTACTGTGCCGCGCGGCAAGCACATCGTCCGAGTCTGTCTGGGCACGGCGTGTTACGTGCGAGGCGGCAAGGAGGTGTTGAGAGCTTTCCGCGAGACCCTCGGGATTGATGTCGGCGGAACGACCGAGGACAGAGAGTTTTCCCTGGAGGTCGGCAGGTGTTTCGGCGCTTGCGGACTCGCCCCGGTGGTGATGGTGGGTGACGACGTGCATCAGCGCGTGAAGCCGTCGGGGGTGAAAGACATTCTTGCTCAGTACGAGGGGGTGAACGCATGAGTGCCACCTTCAACAAACCCGAAGACATCCTGTCGCTGTACGAGAAGCAGAAGAGCCGATTCTCGGACGACCATTCCGATGGACGGGCCGGGGCCGCGGGCGCCGCCGCCTTCCGAGTGTGCGCCGGTGCGAGTTGCATCGCATCCGGAGCTGATCGTGTATACGACGCACTTCGGGACGCGGTGGGTGATTCCGGTGAGGTTCGTCTTGTCCGCACCGGCTGCATGGGTCCCTGTGCGCGTGGGCCGGTGGTCGTAGGCGAGGCCGATGGAACGATCTACCAGAGAGTGACGCCGGAAATGGTGCCCGGCATCCTCCTGGATCAGCGATCACCCGTGACGCCCGCATCGTCCTCAGCCGGAGATATCGACGAAGATTCACTTGATTCGTTCTTCGACGCCCAGCGCCGGATTGTCCTCAGAAACTGCGGCCGCATTGATCCGTTGTCCGTTGAAGACTACATCGCCTGCCGCGGATACACCGCACTCGTGCGGGCCCTGACGGGTATGGATCCGGATGCGATTGTGGATGAGGTGAAGAGATCCGGGCTTCGCGGTCGCGGAGGAGCTGGATTTCCAACCTGGCTGAAATGGGACCTCACCCGCAAGTCGGAAGCCACGCCCCGATACGTACTCTGCAACGCGGATGAGGGTGATCCAGGAGCGTTCATGGACCGGAGCGTCCTGGAAGGCGATCCCCACTCGATCATCGAGGGGATGGCCATTGCGGCTCGCGCCATCGGAGCGTCGCACGGGTTCGTCTACGTCCGCGCCGAATACCCCCTTGCGGTGGAGAGACTCAATCACGCCATCTCGGACGCTCGCGAGAGGGGACTCCTCGGAGAGAACATCCTCGGGACCGACTTCTCCTTTGACCTGGAGATCAGGAAGGGTTCGGGTGCGTTCGTGTGCGGCGAAGAGACCGCGCTCATGCACTCGATTGAAGGTAAGCGAGGGGAACCTCGTCCCCGGCCGCCGTTTCCGGCCCAGGAGGGCCTGTGGGGGAAGCCGAGCCTTCTCAACAACGTGGAGACGTACGCAAACATACCTGCCATTGTTTCCTATGGCGCCGAGTGGTTTGCCACCCACGGTACCGCCGAGAGTCGCGGCACAAAGGTGTTTGCGCTTGCCGGCGCGGTTGAGAATTCCGGATTGGTGGAAGTGCCGATCGGCACGCCGCTTGGCGAACTCATCTACGACATCGGCGGCGGGATCAAGGACGGCAGAGCCTTCAAGGCGGCTCAGATTGGCGGGCCTTCGGGCGGTTGCGTGCCGAAGGAACACCTCAATGTGCCTCTGGACTATGAGTCGTTGCAGGAACTTGGCGCGATCATGGGTTCGGGGGGGCTCATCGTAATGGACGACGAGACCTGCATGGTGGACGTTGCCCGCTTCTTCCTGGAGTTCGTCCAGGAGGAGTCCTGCGGCAAGTGCGTGCCGTGCAGAGTGGGCACGAAACGGATGCTGGAGATCCTCAATCGGATTTGCGATGGACACGGGAAAGAGGACGACATCGACAGGCTCGTCGAACTCGGTGAGCGGATCAAAGAGACCGCCCTCTGCGGCCTGGGCCAGACGGCCCCCAATCCGGTGCTGTCGACGATTCGCCATTTCCGGCACGAGTATGTAGAACACATCCGGGATCATCAGTGCAGCGCCGGCGTGTGCCCGGAGCTGGTGCGTGCCCCGTGTCAGAGCGCGTGTCCGGCCGGGGTTGATGTGCCCGGCTTCGTGTCCCTCGTGTCCGAGGGCCGATACGGCGAGGCGCTCCGGATTCACCGGGAACGTAACCCGTTTGCGGCGGTATGCGCGAGGGTGTGTTTCCATACCTGCGAGGACCATTGCCGGCGTGCCGGTATGGATGACCCGGTTGCCATCCGCGCGGTGAAACGATTTATGGTGGACCAGGAGATCCTGATCGAGCTCCCGGAGGTTCGGGAGAGCGCGGCCAACGCGGGCCGGTCGGTGGCCATTGTCGGCGCCGGTCCCGCCGGTCTGTCAGCTGCCTACTTCCTCGCCCGACTGGGTTACAAGCCGGTAGTGTACGAGGCGGAGCCGCGGCCGGGCGGAATGCTGGTACAGGCCATCCCGGAGTATCGGCTCCCGCGGGAAACGCTCGCACGCGAGATACGGATGATCGAGCAGTTGGGCGTGGAGATTCGGACCGAGCAGGTGCTCGGCCGGGATTTCACCCTTCAGTCGCTCCGTGAAGATGGGGCAGAGGCGGTCTTCCTCGCAATCGGAGCGCCGGAGTCGGTCGGCCTGGGGTTGGAACGCGAGGATGCCGAAGGAGTCGTGCTCGCCGGCGACTTCCTGCGAACCTACAACATCCGCGGCTCAGTCCGTGTGGGCCGGAACGTTGTCGTGATCGGCGGCGGAAACGCGGCGGTCGACGCCGCTCGCTCGGCGCTCCGACTGGGGGCCGAGTCAGTGACCATCGTGTATCGGCGGACGCGCGGACAGATGCCGGCCTACGCTGAGGAGATTGAGGAAGCGCTGATCGAGGGTGTGGAGCTTCGCGTGCTCACGCAGCCAACCGGGCTCATCCTGGACGAAAACGGCGCGGTTGCGGAGATCGAGTGCGAGCCGTTGACACTTGGCGAGTTTGACAGAAGCGGGCGGAGGAAGCCTATGACCTCTTCGCAGGTCCGGTTTCGGCTTCCCGCGGACCAGGTGATTGGCGCTATCGGGCAGACCCTGGACCTCGTCCCCCTCCTGAACGGACTGGAGGCAGACGTGACCGAGAGGGGATTTCTCGGAGTTACTCAGACTACCGGCCAGGCTTCCATACCCTGGCTGTTCGGCGGCGGTGACGTCGCCACCGGTCCCGCGTCCGTCGTTGGCGCCATCAACGGCGGTGAGCGTGCGGCGGTGGGCATAGATCTCTACCTGACCGGTGAGAGTCATGCGTTCTGGCGCCGTACGATCCCGGTCGACACCTCCTACGATCCGGACGAGGATCCGAAACCGTATCCGCGGGAGCCAATGGTCGTTACCGAAGTTGACCGGCGACGGCACAATTTCGAGGAGGTGGAGCGGGCGTGGTGCGAGGCGGTCGCACAACGACAGGCTCATCGATGCCTCAGATGCGATTACGGAAAGACGCCGAAGGACCCGGTGGTTCCGGCCAAGGAGGAACTCCATGCTTAACGTCACCATCAACGACAAAGATGTTTCCGTAGAGACCGGCGCTACCATTCTTGAAGCAGCCAGAAGTGCCGGCGTTCAAATTCCCACCCTCTGCAATCTCGAACACCTGTCCCCGCTCGGCGCGTGCCGTGTGTGCGTGGTGGAGGTTGAAGGCGCGAAGGCGTTGATGGCCGCTTGTGCCACTCCGGTTCGCGACGGCATGGTCATTCACACCAATTCGCCTCGCGCGCGGACCGCGCGAAAAACTGTCGTGGATCTGCTGCTGAGCGAGCACGAGGGCAATTGCCAGTACTGTGATCGGAGCCTTGATTGCGAACTCCGGGTGCTGTCGTTTGACCTGGGCATCCAGGAGCCCATGTACGTTGGCGCAAAACCCGGAGGACAAGCTGATTTCAGCACGCCGGCGCTTGTGCGCGACGGCGAGAAGTGCGTGAAGTGCCGACGCTGCGTGACTGTCTGCAACGAGGTGCAGCAGGTGGGCGCGCTCTTCCCACAGTATCGGGGTTATGAAACGGTTATTGGTCCGGCGTTTGCGATGAACCTGGATGACGTGGCATGCGTGCAGTGCGGCCAGTGTGCAGCGGTCTGCCCGGTCGGTGCGATTACCGAGCGCAGCCACATGGAGGGCGTCTGGAAGGCGCTGGCAGATCCCGATCTCCATGTGATCGTGCAGACCGCGCCGGCGGTCCGGGCCGCCCTCGGTGAGTGTTTTGGCATGGAACCCGGCAGGCTCGTGACCGGCCAGATGGTGACCGCTCTCCGGGAACTCGGATTCGACGGCATATTCGACACAAATTTCACCGCGGATCTCACAATCATGGAGGAGGGAACCGAGCTGCTGACCCGGCTCAAGGGCGCGCTCGCACCGGACGATCCTCAGCTACCGCCACCGGCTCTTCCCATGTTCACGAGCTGCTCGCCCGGGTGGATCAAGTTCGCCGAGTACTACTTCCCGGATATGCTGGGACATCTGTCAACGTGCAAGTCACCCCAACAGATGTTTGGTGCGATAGCGAAAACCTACTACGCTGAGAAAGTGGGGGTGGACCCTGCCAAGATGGTCGTCGTATCGGTGATGCCGTGCACCGCGAAGAAATTCGAGGCTGCCCGCAGCGAATTGGCGGACAGCGGCTTCCAGGACGTGGACTTCGTGCTGACCACCCGCGAACTCGGCCGCATGATCCAGGCCGGTGGTGTGGACTTCGCCTCGCTCCCGGACGGCACAATGGACAGTCCACTCGGTTATTCATCAGGCGCGGCCGATATCTTCGCAAATACCGGCGGTGTGATGGAGGCGGCTCTTCGAACCGCATACGAGCTGGTGACGGGTCGTGAACTCCCGGTGGACAATCTTCATGTGGCGCCCGTGGCGGGGCTTGAAGGCGTGAAGGAGGCCGAGATACAGATCACCGCGCCTCTGCCGGATTGGGCCTTCCTTGACGGGGTCACCGTCCGGGTGGCGGTTGCCCACGGCCTTGGCAACGCGGCCGCGGTCATGCGGGCGGTTCGCAGCGGTGAGCGGACCTACCATTTCGTGGAAGTGATGACTTGTCCGGGAGGATGCATCGGTGGCGGGGGCCAGCCTCGATTCACCACCGACGCCGTGCGGCTGGCACGGATCAACGCGATCTACCGGGAGGACGAGGGTAAGCCTCACCGAAAGTCGCACGAGAACCCGGACGTACTTGAGCTCTACGCGAGTTTCCTCGGTCAACCTCTCGGAGAGAAGTCTCATCATCTGCTGCATACGAACTACGAGGCCCGCGCGCGCGTGTAGGATGCTGCGGGTGTGCGGCGGGCGCGGCAGACCGCTGTAGCGCTTCCGCAGATACTGCCCTATACTTTGTTCGACGCACCAAGGAGGAGCACATGTTTACAGTGGCGGATATTCTCCGCGAGAAAGGCGATCAGGTCTGGACCGTGGGCAGGAGCGCCGTGGTGGGCGACGCGGTGGAACTGATGGCTGACAAGAATGTTGGAGCCGTGGTCGTAGTCGGCGATGACGGGAAGCCGGTCGGAATAATCTCGGAGCGAGACATCGCGCGGGCGCTGCTCAAACGAAGTTCCGGAATCCGGGAGACGCCGGTGGCTGACATCATGACCAAACTGGTGAAGAGCATCCGTGAAACTCTGTCGATGCAGGAGGTCATGGCCGTCATGACCCACAATCGATTTCGACATCTGCCTGTCAGCAGGGACGGCCAACTGGCGGGGCTGGTGTCCATTGGAGACGTGGTCAAGGCGGAGATCCAAGAACGGGGGGTCGTGATCGACCAGCTTGAACACTACATCGCCGGGAGTCTGTAGATCTCCGCTGCGCTTTGGTTCACCGACGATGGGACTGCAACCTGTTCTCCTTGGTAACAGCATTCACCGCGAGGGAAACCACAATGGATACGAGGAGATTCACGACCGCATAGTAGTGCAGTGCCATGTCTATCGATAACGCGGGTAGAAGTATGGCGCTTGCGACACCGGCTGCGCCGCCCGTGAGTACAGCCGTTGCCGTCACGGTGGTAGTGAACATGGCAAAGAGGAACACCGACAGCAATGGACTGCCCAGTCCGTTGATTACCTTGTTCGTGATGGCGAACAGGGAGGCCTCTCGCCCAAACACACTGACAAACAGCAAACCGCCGGCAACGGCAGCAATACCGAAGAGGGCGGACACCACCTGTGGTCGAACCCACAATGATTGCTTGCCATTGGGACTGGTCGGATTCCGGTCGACCGAAGACAGATCCTTGAGGAATACCGTGGCGCACGAGTGCACTCCGGAGTCGACGCTGGACATGGCGGCCGCGAGTATTGCCGCTCCCAGCAGACCCGCGAAGCCACCGGGCATTGAAGTGATCAGATTCACCAGAAGTTGTGGGGGTGTCATCCCCGGTTGTCCAAGAGTACCGGAGTCAACGGCGTGAGCAAATGCGACGAGCCCGAATAGCGTCAGGAGCAGCAGCGCAGTCAACGCGGCGCCGATGTTGAGCCAGAACCCGATCCGGGCGTGCCGTAGTGACCGCACGGCGAAGTAGCGCTGGAGCACCATCTGGTCGGCACCGTAGCGAGCGAGAAACGCGACGACCGTGCCGATCAGGCCGCTCCAGATGGTAATCCGCATACGCGGATCAACGGAGACGAATGTGGGATCAAACGGGGCGAACGGTGCAAGCCGCCCACCCTCATACGCGCTCCGCAGTACACCCATCAGGCCATCTGTCGCGCGCTGTCCGGTTACGACCATACAAACAGCGAGGCCGCCCACGAGAACTACAAACTGCGCAACATCAGTCCAGACAACGGCTCTCATGCCTCCAATTGCGGTGTATGTAGCTGCTGCGATTCCAGTAATCACCAGAAGGACCTCCACTCGAACGCCGGTCAGCAGCGACAACATGGAGGATGCGGCGAAAAGAGTAAGCCCGATCCACGCCACTCTCCAGAGAAGAAAGGTGAGTGCCGCAAACCGACGCACCCTGTTGTCAAAACGCTCTTCGAGATATTCGTAGGCGCTGGTGACGCGACGCTCCAGCAGGAAGGGCATGAAGACCCGCGTTATTGGGAGGGCGACGATCAGGAATGCGGGAAGTGCGGCGAGGACGTAGAGCCCGTTTCCTATCACCTCACCGCCGTATGCCATGAAGTTGAGCGAACTGAAGGCCGTGACCATGATCGAAAGCCCAACTGGGCCCCAGTGAACAGAACGACCGGCAACGAAGTACTCTTCATTGTTGCGGGAGCGCGACCGGGCGAGAATGCCAATAGCGACCACGACACAAAGGTACGCCGCAAAGGTGGCTAGATCAGAGAGTCTCATCGGTGACCCGTCGCGCCCTCTTCGCCTCTCGAACCCGAGTCAGTATCGCTTTGACATCTCCCATGCTATGTGCCATGGCTATCCGGATTGCTTTTCCGGCCGTCGTGGGTTTGGCGAGACTGCCAATGATTACATGTGGCGATTTGCCGCTATAGAAATGAGGAATCATACTGTTGTGAAATTTCTCCTTGAAGTCGACCCACAATGGGTAGCCTACCGTGGCGGTCGGACCCTCGTGTCTGCAGTGGGTTGGAATGTGAACTCCAGATAGAATACCGCAATATCGATCATGCTGTCATCCCCGTGCATCACGATCTTCCGTGACGAGGTTGTCACGCCTCAATCACATCGGGTGCCGGGCGGCTTGATATCGGCTCGGTTTCACAATACGATCTGCGAGTCTCTCGTGGAGACGGCGAGAGCGGCGCGTGAACGTGAGCAGGAGGAAATCGATGTGCCTTGCCATTCCCGGGAAAGTTCTCTCGCTTGACGGCGAGGTTGCCCGGGTTTCAATAAACGGGGTGATCTGCGAGGCCGGACTTGCGCTGGCCGAGAAGATCGCCGTGGGTGACTTCGTCATTGTCCACGCGGGATTCATTCTGCAGAAACTCTCATCGGAAGAAGCCGCGGAGGAGCTCGAAGCTATCCGAGCCGCACTTGTTGATCCGGAGGAAGCGTGATCAGGAGAACCCTTGATCTTCGTTGACGAGTATCGCGATCGGGAACTCGTGCACTCATTGTCCCGGCAGATCCACGCGGAGTCTCGGCGCGCGATCGCCCTGATGGAGGTGTGCGGCAGTCACACCATGGCAATTGGGCGATTCGGGATCCGCTCGCTTCTCCCCGACCACATCCGACTGATCTCGGGACCCGGCTGTCCGGTCTGTGTGACCGAGATTGGCTACATAGATCACGCCTGCGCCATTGCCGCGGAGCCGGACGTTATCATCACGACCTTTGGTGATCTCATTCGCGTCCCCGGTTCGCTATCGAGCCTCGAGCGGGAACGTGCCCGTGGCGCGGACATTCGCGTCGTGCAATCCTCGTTGGATGCTCTCCACATAGCGCGGGACAATCCGGATCGGAAGGTCGTCTTCCTCGGCATCGGGTTTGAGACCACCGCGCCCACGACGGCCGCCGCAATCGCACAGGCTGCGCGTGACGGCGTCAGCAACATCTTCGTATTGAGTGCGCACAAGGTGATGAAGCCGGCAATGATGGCGCTCGTCACGGGCGGTGTCAGCCTGGACGGGTACATCTGTCCGGGGCATGTATCGATTGTGACCGGCGCGGCGATGTACAAGGAGATTGTTGCCGAGTGTGGCGTGGGATGCGTGATCTCCGGGTTTGAGCCTGCCGACATCCTGCTGGCGATCCTGATGCTCGTACGTCAGGCCGAACGCGGTGAGCACGCGGTGGAAATTGCCTATAAGCGAGCGGTAACCTGGGACGGGTCGCGACCGGCACAGCGTCTCATGGACGATGTGTTCGTGCCACGGGATGCCGTCTGGCGGGGGCTGGGCACCATCCCCGCGAGTGGGCTTGGTCTGGCCACAGAGTACAATCGATTTGACGCCGAAGGAGCCTTCACCGTTGATCTTCCCGTCGCGAAGGAGCCTGCCGGGTGCCGGTGCGGCGAGGTGCTGAAAGGGCGGTGCGAGCCGGCCGACTGCCCACTCTTTGGTGCGCCTTGCACGCCGGAAAATCCGGTGGGGGCGTGCATGGTCTCGTCGGAGGGCACGTGCGCCGCGCACTATCGGTATCACAATGAGTGAGCGAGTAGTCCTTGACCATGGGAGCGGCGGCCGACGATCGCGAGATCTGGTCCGCTCGGTCTTCCGGAGCCGCCTCTCCAACGCAGCGCTGGATGCGGAAACCGACGCCGCCGTAGTCGCGCTTGCGCTTGACGCATCCCCCGCGGGCGATGTCAGCAACGCGGCCGATGTCCGCATTGCGATGACAACCGATGCCCACGTCGTGAAACCCCTGCGGTTTCCGGGAGGCGACATCGGGCGTCTGGCAGTGTGCGGAACAGTGAATGATCTTGCGGTCTCAGGCGCCGAACCGCGCTATCTCACCGCATCGTTCATCATCGAGGAAGGGTTCCCGATAGCCGACCTGGAATCTATCGTCGATTCCATGGCCGACGCCGCGACCGAAGCTGGTATCCGCGTCGTTGCCGGAGACACCAAAGTGGTGGGTCGCGGCGAGTGCGACGGGCTGTTCATTACAACGAGCGGCGTTGGGATCGTGGGCCCCGGGCGCGAAGGGATTGCCGGCGCGTCGCGTGTTGCCGCCGGTGATGTGATTCTGGTGAACGGGCCGATTGGCGATCACGGCGCCACCATCGCGTGCGTCCGAAACGGCATCGACACCGATCCGCCGCTCGCCTCTGACTGCGCCCCGCTGTCGGGTCTGATTCAGCAACTGTACAACTCCGGCATCACCCCGCATTTCATGCGTGACGCCACCCGCGGCGGGCTTGCAACCGTCCTCTGTGAGCTCGCCGACATGAGATCGATTCAGATCCAGATCCGAGAGGAATCGATTCCCGTCCGGGACACGGTGAGGGGCGTGTGCGAGATCTACGGGTTTGATCCTCTCTACCTGGCCAACGAGGGGACGATGATTTGCGTCGTTGATCAGGCGGACGCATCCGTGGCGATACAGGCGATGCAGGCACATCCGCTTGGTCAGTCTGCGGTGATCGTCGGAGAGGTGTTGGAGTCAGGATCCGCGCGCGCGGTAATGAGAACCGCCATAGGCGGGCGGCGTGTTTTGAGAATGCTCGCGGGTGAGCAGCTCCCGCGCATCTGCTAGGAAAGGAGAACAGCCGTGCACGAATGGGCACTCGCGGAGGCGGTCCTGGAGTCCGTCCGGGCGGAGCAGACCGCGCGCTCCGGTCAACGGGCGGCAAAGGTCGTTATACGTTTTGGAGAACTGCAGAGCATAGATCCTGAAGTCTTCACCGAGGGCATTCAGCAGTTGCAGAGCGCTGAAGTCGATCTGGATCTCGAATTCGTGTTTGAAACCGAACCGGCGACACTGAAATGCACGGTGTGCGGCCACGGTTGGTCGTTTGCCGACTGTGACATAGACGAAGCCACCCGCGAGGCCATCCACTTCCTGCCCGAAGTGGCGCACTCATTCATTGTGTGCCCCTCATGCGGAAGCGCGGATTTCCGTGTGGACAAGGGGCGTGGCGTGACCATTGAATCGATTCAATTCGTGACGCAGGATTCCGCCGGGTCATCGGGGATGGCGAGCGATGATTGACCCGCGACCAAGCGTCTTCGCGAAACGTCTCAGTCCAATCCGGCGTGTTGTTGCGATTGGTGGCGGGAAGGGCGGAGTTGGCAAGACAACGGTGACCACGCTCACCGCTCTCGCCGCGGCCTCTGCCGGTCACCGAGTTGGCCTGCTGG
>JAHOYX010000228.1 GCA_019038705.1 Spirochaetales bacterium | reverse complement strand
GATCCGCACGGTGCGTGAGGGCCGGTCGAACACCCGAACCACGCGCCTCCAGTCGTCCAGGTTCACCTCACCCGCCGGGAGCCCAAGACGATTGAGGACAATCTCATCCAGGAGCTGATTACGAAAAATGATTGGAATTTCGTAGATCGTGGTCGGTACGTCGTAGGCGGAAATGACCGCCTCAAACGGCACGTTCGTGAAAAGGGCGATCTTGCGGCGGAGATCCTCATTCAGCGGCCGCACTGCCCGGCAGACCAACACGTCCGGCTGGATTCCGATTGCCCGCAGTTCTTTGACCGAATGCTGGGTCGGCTTTGTCTTGAGTTCGCCGCCCGCAACCTGGGGGACGAGGGTCAGATGCACGCTGATCACATTCTGGTGCCCCATCTCGTGGATCATCTGCCGGGCCGCTTCAATGAACGGGATCGACTCGATGTCGCCGACGGTGCCCCCGATTTCCACGATGGTCACATCCACGTCGGGGTGATCGCCCACCGCCTGGATGCGCTGTTTGATCCGATCAGTGACGTGGGGTATCACCTGAACCGTCCTGCCCAGATAGCTTCCCTCGCGTTCACGACGAATAACGTCCTGGTAGATCTGCCCGGTCGTGATGGAACTTGCCCGGCTGAGTACCGAGTTCGTGTACCGGGCGTAGTTGCCCAGGTCCAGGTCGGTCTCCGCCCCGTCGTCGGTGACATAGACCTCGCCATGCTGGTACGGGCTCATGGTTCCCGCATCCACGTTTATGTAGGGATCGATTTTGACCATGCGGATTCGGAGACCGTGGCTTTCAATCAGGCTTCCCAGGGAAGCAGCCGCGATCCCCTTGCCAAGGCTTGAGCAGACTCCCCCCGTTACGAAGACATACTTCTTCACGGGATTCCAGTATTCCTGTAGGGTTGACCCGTGTCAACGGATGGCACGATCAGGATCGTTGGTTCTGAGGATCCGCGCTGAGAATCAACAAGTCGCTGTTCTCCAGCACCCGGGGTGAGTAGACGGTTCGACTGTAGTCATGGATCAACTCGGTGGAGGCAAACATCGGAGCCGACGCCTGGATTGCGAGCGAAATGCCATCCGCCGGTCGAACGTCCATACGGAACGAGCGGCCATCGTGGCGATAGCAGAGAGCTGAGATCAGGTCTCCCGTTGGGATCCGGCCGATTTCAAGTCGATTGACCCGGATGCCGTGACGGACAAAGAAACGGTAGAGTAGCGAGTGAGGAGCGTCGCGGTGAATTCCTTCCAGTTCGCAGATGATGGATTCAGCCCCGCCTGGATCGGCAGGGATAGTGACGATAGCTGACTCCGCGTCATCTTGTAGAAGTATCGCTGGATCGCCGGTCATTGGGTCCATGACCACGCCTCGAACGGCAACCTCTGTCCAGTATTGGCCCATCGTTGTAAAAATGTAGCACGCTACCGGCAAAAAACCGCGTGTTTTGGAGCAGACTTTGTCGTATTCCTTCACATCTCACGAACGAGATGTGTTTAAAGACCTCCTCACCGAACGATTTGGTCTTGCGTTCGAAGAACATCGCCACCGCTTTCTGGAATCCGGCCTGGCGGGCAGGATGGAGGACTGCGGGATTGACTCCGCCGCCGCATACCGACGTCGGATCGAGAACGACGGCGACGAGTTGAGCCGACTCATAGATGCCGTGACCAACAATCTCTCGCGGTTCTTTCGCAATCGCGGGCAGCTGCAGGCCGTCACCGATTTCATCGTGCCTGAATTCACCGGAGGGCGCGCCATCTCCGTTTGGGTGGCGGGCTGCGCAACCGGAGAAGAGCCGTATTCGCTGGCAATGACGCTTGCCGACTCGTTGCCCGAGTCGGCGGACTTTCACATCACCGCGACCGATATCAGCCGGCGTGCGCTGAAGATCGCACTGGCCGGGACCTACTCGCCGCGACGAGCCCGCGCGGTATCCGAGTCCGCCCGGACTCGTTATTTCTCCGATGACAACGGGCGCCTGTCCGTATCCGCCTCGCTGCGGCGGCGGGTCTCATTCGTCGAACACAACGTGATTGAGGCGCCCGTCGTCCACGACGCGGATCTTGTCCTGTGTCGAAATGTACTCACCTACCTTGCTCCCCAGGCTCGCCGCGCGGCCATTCGGACGCTCCGGGAATCGATTGCCGCAGGCGGGTTCCTGATCATCGGGAACTCCGAGACCCTTCCCCGAGGAAGCGGATTCAACGCGATCACAACGCCGCCCGCGCGGATCTACCGCCGGCCTTGTCCGCCATCGGAGTGATCCCTACCTTGATGTTGTGAACAACGTTGAGAAGCTGACGCTGGACCTCAGGGACGTTGGCCGGATGGCCTACGGTCCCGCTCTGGAACTCCAGCATGAGCTGGTTCAGAAACGCATCGCGGAAAAGATTCCTGACACGCTTATCCTCGTCGAGCACCCGCCGGTCATCACCCTCGGGCGCAAAGCCCCCGACTCCGATGTTCTTGTACCGATTGAGACTCTCCACGCAGCCGGGGCGGAGATTCACCGTGTTACTCGAGGGGGCGAAGCGACCTACCACGGTCCCGGACAGATAGTGGGATACACGATCATCAATCTCTACCAGCACCAGCGGAAGCTCCGGTTGTTCATTGAGCGCATGGAAGAGGTCTTCATTCGACTACTTGAGCGGCACTACGACATTGCGGCGCATCGAGATCCCGGGCACCGGGGAGTCTGGGTGGGCAACAAGAAGATAGCCGCCATTGGAATTGCCGTGACCCATCGGATAACCATGCACGGATTTGCCTTCAACGTGGCGCCGGATCTGTCGCACTTTGACTGGATCGTTCCGTGCGGGATCCGGGATCGTGGGGTGACGTCACTGTCCCGCCTCACCGCTTCCGCGCCGGATATCGATATCGTCAAGGGACAAATCGTTGATACGTTCTGCGAGGTGTACGGTTACACGCTCGTGTCGTGAAGTACCCGAACGATCCGGGGCAGATCGCTGCCCTGACGCCGTCCAAACAAGAAGACAAACCCGAATCCAGCAAAGAGCCCTCCGATGCCGGCTCCCACCTGAACCGCTTCGTTCTCGATGAACCCGAAAGCAAGGTAGACAGCAACAAAGAGCAAGAGAGGGAATATCAGTACGAAGAATCCGGATCGGATCGCCCGGGACGGAGGCACGAACACCTCCACCTGATCGCCTGTACTTACCCGAACCTCGGGAATGATGGCGGCCCGGAAGGTCCGGGCTTTGACGCTGCAAAACGAACTATTACAACTGGCACAGTCGGAATCCTCAAAGCACTGCACCACCGCTGAATCATCGTGAATCTCAAGCACTCGCGCCCGTTCGGTCATCAGACGCCTCCTTGCATGTGCGGGTCACCGGCTCGATCCGCGCGGCCTTCCCGTCCGGCTCTATGTCCAGAACTACGCCCTGGAACTGGAGCGCGCCCCACGCATCAGCCGACCGCTCCGGCATAGAACTTAAGAACTTTCGGATCTCGGGACCAGCGTCAAGACCAGCCACGCTGTCGCGGCTCCCGGTTCGACCAACGTCGCCAATAACCGCCGTCCCGCGCGGCATGATTGCGGCATCGTTGGTCTGCACGCGGGTTCCGGTCCCGACTATCGCCGACACCTCGCCGTCTGCTCGATGGAACATCGCGTACTTCTCCGCCGTGGTGACTGCATGAAAATCAACAATGACGTACGGCGTCTCCCTCCGCGCCTTGCCGGCCAGTTCGGGCAGGTAGGTGAACGGGTTACTGGCATGGACCCGATCAAAACCGGATTGTCCCAGAAGGCTGATCACCGCCACCCGTTCGTCGTCGGCATTGTAGTAGCGCCACCCTCTCCCGGGTGCAGCCGGCGAGAAGTTGGCCGGTCGCAGAATGTAGGAAGAGTTCTCGATGTGAGGAACCATGTCTTTCTTGAAGTAGATCTGCTCGCCGCCGGTGATCACGTCTATACCGAGCTTACGAAGGTAGATGGCATGGTTCTTCCCGATCCCGAAACCCCCGGTGGCGCCATCGGCATTGGCGATCACAAAATCGATCTCGAGTTCTTTCCGGAGACCAGGTAGCACCGACTTCACACAGTAGACGCCAGCTTTCCCCACAATTTCAGCAATGAATAGTACACGCAAGGCCCGCGTATCCTATCAGAAGCCTCGCCGGTCTGTCACGTTGTCTGTGAATGAGAGGAGATCTCTCACGGGGTCACTGGGACACAGAGATGAACGAGAATCAGGTCGGAACGATCATCGTGGACTTCGCAGCCCACTTGCCCGGACCACCAGGTCCGGAGGGCTTGGTTCGGGTTTGCCGGAGACAGTTATTGTGGCACACAAGAGCAACTCCTGACATATTTGGAATTCATCAATGGACAACTCTGAGCAAGAATCTCTGTGTCTCCGCGGCTCTGTGAGAGAATTCTTATCGAACTAAGGCCTGTACCGGACGGTCTCGAACCGCAGGTGCCAAATGCGTTTGCCCTGACCGGGTCATATCGACACGGTTCTATGGCAGCTTCCTGCCGCAGTGAATCCTTTTGCCTCGTCGGGAACCTCAGATGGCGCCGAGAGGCGACGAACCTACCGGAGTGACCGCCCGACGCTCCGATTTCATGACAGATACATGCTTTCCTTGTAAGGAATTGAGGTCCACGGCAATCGGTCACCCGCGGAGTGGCACAATTGGCATGAATGTTGCATTCTTATAGGTACGAGCGCCGAAAGGGCTCGATGCCGTCGCGGTATGGGCGGCAGTCCCACGCACGGGACATATCTTGCCGGCTTGAGGTGTCACAGGTATCCGAACGGATACGCGTATCCAAGAGCCAGAGGAGGCGTTATGAAACGCCATGATTTCCCCGATCTCGGGAAGCTGATGGATGAGATATTCTCAGCAGCCGAGGACTTCACCAGCGCATTCACCGAAGGAATGCAGTTCACCCCGGACGAGAAGGCCTGGAAATGGAACCGCGAGTACTACGCGGCATACCCATTCCCGGCCGCCAACATCTACATGACCGAGGACAAGACGCTCGTCTTCGAGTTCGCAATCGCGGGCTTCGGCGAGAAGGACGTGGCCCTGGAGTTCAAGGGCGACTACATGATCTTCAGCGGCACCACACCCACGGAAATGAAGGACCCTGAGGGGGTTCGCTATTTCAAGCGTCGACTCAAGCGGAAGAGCTTCTCCGACCAGCGCTACTACGTTCCGGCCGACAAGTTTGATCGCGACAAAGTGAAGGCCGTCTACAAAAACGGAATTCTCACGGTGTCGATTCCACCTCGGGACGTTCAGCCGCAGACAGAGGGCGTGAAAATCAATATTGTCAACGAAGACGAAGGACCCGCGAAGGAGAAGAAGTAATGTGGTTTTTTGGATTGATCGTTGGTGTCGTGTTGGGCTACCTGTTCAAGCCCCAGATCGACGTGGGCGTGCAGAAGGTTGTCAAGTTGATCAAGGATAATCGATCGAACAGGGGCGGCCCGACGGACTGAGTTTCGAACCTGGGCAGCGGCGTTCGCGCGGGGGCGTTATACGAAACCGAGGTCACCGAGGACGGCCTTCATGGTCCCCACGTTTCGCGCCGTTCGCTCCGGGTCCCTATTGTCCTGCCAGAGTCTGCGCAGACGGCTGACGGTGTCCGCCGGCAAGCGTGCTGCGCAATCGCTCTCGCGCATTGCCCTGAGTTCCACAAACGCGCGGGCCGCTGCCTCGGTCAGGTATGAGGCTGAGGTTCGATGACGTTTGAGTGCCGATGAGGGGACAGCCGGGGAGATGGTGGAATCACCGTAACAGGCAAGGACTGCGTACTCCTTTTCCGCTTGAGGCACCACGTCCACGATGACATCGGCCTTCAGCAGTAACTCCACGGTGCAGGTGACGGCGTACTCAGGGATCTCCTCAACACGCCGGAAGTACTCGGGCCAATCGATCATCTGTTGATGTCGATTTGCTTCGCCCATGGGAACCCGGATGATGTCCGCCGGCGCATCAATGGGGGTCTCGGCCCCGTGGAAAGCCCAGTGACCGTCCATCCCGATCCCCTTCACCTGCACCACGACTGTGCCCGGATCATCGAGGGCGGAAAGCAGGCGGTCGCGGTATTCACCCATCACTCGATCATCAGATTGCTCGGTTCCGGTCAACTCAAGAAGGTGGACTGGTCCGACTCCTCCGGCCGCCGTCCGGAGCGGTTCGAAGAAACGATCTTCGAGGAGATGACGGAAGGTCACCGGGAAGCGATCACTTGTCCTCGAAATTGGATAGTCATCAAACTGAAAGTAGTTCGCTTCCCGTGCGAGGGCCGCCACTCTGTCGTCTGAAGCGGCTCGATCTATAAACGCCCGGTAGAAGGCGAAAGCGCTTGGCGCGGCCATCAACCAGAAGGAGGCGGCCTGGCCCCGATCGAGTGCAGCCTGGCCGGCCGAGATAGCCGCATCGGCGGCGGCTCGGCCCATGGACTCTTCATCGGCCAGGATATGGATTGAGACGGGGCCGGCAGAAATCATGGGGGCCATCTTCAGCCCAGATGCCGTATGCGAGGAATGTACTTCTCCTCATTGGCCCGGTTCGCCTCATCGCCGCCCGGCAGGTTTGCGCTCACCCACAGCGGGGGCTCGACCCCGAGCTCAATCAACTGTTTCACCGTCTCAATCACCAGCAGGTTCACGGCAAAAACGTTGCACATGGTCGCCGTGGACCCGGTCTTCTGGGTTGCGCCTTCCAGTTCGACCACCGCGTCCCCGTACGGGAGATGACAGTCAATGAAGTAATCCACTTCCTCGTAGAGATTTCGACCGCTCGGATGTCGGGATGGATGGTCGGCGGCCAGCGCATCCGCGAAGCCCCTGGACGTAATGCCGATGGTGATCATCTGGCGTTTCCTGGCCTCCAGCACCGTGTCCAGGCACATGGCGTTGATTCCGTAGGCATTACCGATGACGATAACTTCCCCGGGGACCAGACCGACACGGTATGCATCAAGCACACCCTGTGCATATCCGGGAGTTCGCTCAATGTAGTTGGAACGCTTGGCGCCGTGGATCAGATTGGTGCCCGCATCAAGAATGGCGTTGACCGGCACGAGTCCTCCGGCGCGCCAGAGCACCTCCTCCGCGACCATGTTCGAGTGTCCGCCGGGGCCAATGACGTGGATGATGCCGTCACCGGCAATTGATTTTGCCATCGCCCTGGCTGCGGCTGTGATGGTCTGTTCCTCCGCAAGGATCTCGGTCATAGCCCCCTGCAGGGCGTCTCTGTAGGCGGCAAAATGCTCATTCATTGATCTCTCCTTTCACCAGGCGCAGAAGCTTGTTCACGCAGAAAAACGTCATCAGCATGGCCGACACCGGCGCAGCGAGGTACGCGTAGGCAGTCGGGAGCCTCCAGGTTTCGAAGGGGATTCCCATGCGACCCTCCACGACCATGAAGCCGTACACGATGAGAACGATGAGGAACACCAGGAACACGACGTTGCTCACAATGTCGAGAACCCGTTTCTTGGACGATTCCAGCTTGCTGACGAAGAAATCCATCACAAGGTGGTCGTGACGTTGATACAGCACGGCAGCTCCGGTGAACACTGTCCAGATGAAGAGGAGCTTGGTCATTCCGGGGATCCACAACCAGGCGATCCCTCCCAGGTTCCTGAGAACGATGTTCAGTACGGTCACCAGGAAGAGTGCTCCGAACAACAACCCGGCAATCAGCGCCAGGGTGGTATCAAGGATATCCGCTACGCGATTCATGACTCCTCCTAGAACACCAGATTCGGCACCCAGAGCACCAGAATGGGCACGTAGGTGATAAGCAGCAATACGGCAATCAGTGCAAGCGTGAAGGGCCAGATTGCGCGCACGAGTTCGTTGAATTGCAGTCCGGCAATCTTCGTCTGAATGAACAGCAGAGCGCCGATGGGCGGCGTGAGCAGACCAATCATCAGATTCAGAACAACAATCACGCCAAAATGAGTTGGATCGATGCCGAGCTGAATGGCAATGGGAAGCAGAACCGGAAAGAACAAGAGCATCACCGGCACTGCATCCAGTATGCAGCCCATCAGCAGGAAGAATACGGTCGTGAATGCGAGGAAGCCGAACTTCCCAAGACTGAGGGCCTCAACCAGAGCAAAGAGCTGGTCTCCCAGCTGCTCCAACGCGACGATGTACTGATAGAGTCCCACAACCGCAAAGATGATCATGATTGACGACGAGAAGATCGCGGTGTCCTTGAAGACCTCGAGCAGCTTCTTCCAGGTCAGACTCCGATAGACGACCAACGACAGGAAGAGAATGTACACGATGGATAGAGCCGCGACCTCCACGAGTGTCACGAACCCGAAGACGACTCCGGAAATGACAAACGCAGGGGCAAGGACTGCCAGGAAGGTATCCTTGAGGACAAACGCAAACCGTTTGAAGGTCATCTCGGACTTGACAGCGGGGTATCCGCGGCGTCGACTCAAAACGGTGGACGCAATCCAGAGAAATGCGCCCATGAGCAGCCCGGGTATCACGCCGCCGAGGAACAGCCGCCCGATGGAAATTCCACTGATTGCGCCGATCAGAATCATTGGGATGCTCGGAGGAATGATGGGGCCGATCACAGCCGAGCTTGCGTTGATGGAAGCCGAGAATGTGTCGTCGTAGCCGCGCTCCCGCATGATCGGATGTAACACCGATGACACCGAACTCGCGTCTGCGACGGCAGAGCCGGACACGCCGGCCATGATGACGCTCACAACTATGGAGACGTAGGCAAGCCCGGCACGGAAACGCCCGACAAAGAAGTCGCCGAAGTCGGCAAGTTTTTTCGTGATGCCGGAGTGATTCATGAGATTGCCGGCGAGGATGAAGAACGGAATCGCGATCAGCGTCGTGGAGTTGATGCCCCCCACCATCTGGGAGACGACGATTCGAAAAGACACATCGCCCTGGATGAAGATGTAGATCAACCCGCTAACGCCCATCGCGGCCCAGATGCTGAAGCCAAAGCCGATGAACACAAAGAGCATTCCAAACAAGAGTAAGATCAAGGTGTTTTCCTTTCAGGATACGGTCCCGCGCGAGCGCCACTGAGGCGCCCGCGTCGGGTCCAACGGGTTACATTCCCCTGATCTTGGCCAAGAGCCCTGCAGGCCACTTGGTTCCGTCCCAGTCCTCGTATGCCCCTTCCAACTCGGAGCGGACCGCTGCAAGGTTCAGCTCCGGCGGACGAATGACCGTGATCTCCTGATCGAGCGTGTCGAGCGCCGCATCGAGTTGGTCTGCGGTCAGTTCGGTGACCAGTTCTCCAGCCGCGTCGCTGGCATCCATGAGCGTCTTCTGATCCGCAGCGGACAGATCGTCCCACCATGCAGGATTCACATAGAAGGTCTCGATGTCGCGAATGTAGTCAGTCTTCATGTAGTAGTCCTGGACTTCGTACAGGCTGGCGTTCACCACGGTGATCGCACCATTCTCCTGCGCATCCACGACGCCGGTCTTCAGCGAGACGTAAAGATCCGCGAAAGCAATCTGTTGCGGCAACGCTCCGAGCCCCTGCATGGCGCGCAGAACGACCTCACTGGCCGCCGTACGGATCTTGAGCCCCCGGAAGTCCGCCGGCTCTCGGATTGGACGGCTGGCCGTCAGACCTCGTGGCGCGGTGTCCCCACCGATGTTCATCACCTTGATCCCCGTACGTTCCTCTGCGTCCTCGAACACCGGAACGAAGAAATCCGCCTTGAGCGAGTTCAACATGTGTTCATAGTCGCGATACAGGAACGGAATCGCTGTGATCTCGAAAGCATCCCCGCCTTCAGTGAATCCGTAGGTGTTGATTCCGCCATAGACCATTTCAAGGTCGCCGGAGCGGATCTGAGTGAACATCTCCTGAATGCCGCCGAGCTGACTGTTGGGAAATACGTTGACCGTGATCCGTCCATCGGTTTCCGCTTCCACTAGTCGTTTGAACTCGAGGGCACCCATGTGGGTGGGGTGTGCCGCATCGCGAATGTGGCCCAGCTTGATTGTGATTTCCTGATCCTCCGTGACAGGTGTTGCAAAGAGCATCCCTGCCGTGAGAGTCAGGAGTCCGGCGATGAGTAGAAATCGATTCATACTCGCCTCCTTTGATACTTATGACCGATTTCCTCTGTGAGGAAACCGTCTTCCTCTATCGTGCCAACGGCACGAAATCACCTATAGATTGGAGTCCCGGTGCTCATCACTCCACGCGATGACGTCCTTGAAGTGCTCAACGAGCCGGGCCCGCGCCAACTCCGGGTCACGCGCCTCGAGCGCTTCAATCAGTCGCCGGTGCAACTCTATGAACTCCGACTTATCTGAAGTGCGATACTTCTTGAGCACTGTCAGGGTGCGCTGAATCGTTGCGAATACCCGAATAAGGTCGGCGAGTAGTCGGTTCTCCGTCCGCTCGTAGAGTTTGAGATGGAACTCGGTGTGGGCCTGGATCAGATCTTCATCTGCGTAGCCGTGCTTGACCTCGTTCTCCAGCCGAGCCAGGATCTCGTGGAGTTCGGCTATGTCAGTTTCGGAGATTTCAGGTATCACCCACTGCAGGAATGTCGATTCGAGCGCGATTCGGACATCGATCATCTCCCGGAAATCCTTCACGTTCACCGGGATGTTGTAGGAGAGGTTGTTCAGAATGGCATCGAAGTTGAACTTGCGAAGGAATCGGCCGACACCGTGCCGGGTTTCAATGATACCCAGGGCTTCCAGCGAGCGCAGCGCTTCGCGGATGGAGGTCCTGCTGATTCCGAGTTGCACTTCGAGCGCCTTCTCAGTCGGAATCATATCGCCCGCCTTCATCCCGGACTCTGCTATGAAGAGCTTCATCTGTTCCTGCGCCGTTGAGTTCAGGTTCGCAGTCTTGATGTTCTTCAGCATTGCTGCGCCGCTACCTCCGTTTCCTTCTCTGCGTAGATCAGTTGCCCCGCGGCGTATGTCCGCTTCACTCTCAACGAGTCATCGCCGGGGTTAAAATCGAACAGGACCAGATCCGCCCGAGCGCCTTCTTCTATCGCCGGAATGGGTCCTCCCAGGAATCGAGAGGGATTCACAGTGCACAGCATCACAGCGTCTTCCAGAGAAACTCCGGTCGCCGATATCAGTTGAGCCACACCTCTGTCCAGAAGATGACCGGCTCCCGCGAAGAACTCGGTCCCGGCAAGCCCGAGGTGACCATCCGGGAACACCTGGACATCGATACCGCCCCACTTGTACAACCCGGGACTCGAGCCCCCGAGAACCGCCACATCGCTCACGAGAACCAGCCGATCCAGACCCTTCGTGCGTACAATCGACTTCATCACGGCCGGAGGCAGGTGATAACCGTCGGCGATTATCCCCGCCGAGAGCTCGTCGGCGGCCAGTTGCTCCCACAGGTAGTTCTGGAACCGCGGCAGCGTCCCGTGGCTCCCATTGCCGATGTGGGTTGAGAACGTTGCGCCGGCGTCAATCGCATCACGGATCTGCTCCGGTGATGCAGCCGTATGTCCAATTGCCGCGATCACGCCATCAGCACAAAGACGCTCGATGAACGGCAGCGCACCCGGCTTTTCGGGAGCGAGTGTGATCATCCGCACCCGCCCTCCGGCGGCGTCCTGCCATTCCCGGTACTCATGAAGATCCGGATCGCGGATATGCCGCGGATCATGCGCGCCCCGCGGTCCTTCTTCGGCCGAGATGTACGGACCTTCAACGTGCATCCCCGGAATTGCCGCTTCAACGGCCACTGATGAGTCAATAGCGTCCGCAATGGTCCGCAGATTCCGGCAGATCCGCTCCGACGGGTTCGTCACGATTGTGGGAAGATGCCGGGTCGTGCCGGACTCGGCAAGAGCACCAATAATCGCGGCCACGGTCTCCACCTGAAGATCGGGTGCACAGTAATCGTGACCCTGATATCCGTTGACTTGAATATCAAAGAAAGCCGGGGCCACGTACGGTAATGCCGTGCGAGCAGCGAGGTCATCGCCTTCGACCTGCAGCGTCTCGACGCTACTGATCACGCCCTCGTCCACGGTTATGGCTATGGCGGGCAGACCGGAGACCGGCCTTCCGACGATCCTATCCATTCAATCTCGCTTGATATCGGTTGTATGACATCATTCCTCATGCATCGTAGCACTCGTCTCGCATGGTGTCAAGGTTGGTCTTTGGAATCGCCTCCGAGAGTGATGCCGCCCTCGCGTTGTCGCCGGTCGTTGTGGTAGTCTGCCGACCATGCTGGACAGGCGCCGGGTCTCCGGCGAAGCGCTGCTCGTTGGCGTGACGATCATCTGGGGGGCCACCTTCTCAGTGACCCGCGGCGGGTTGCAGTTCGTTTCTCCGCTGCTTCTCATTGCCATTCGATTTATCGGATCGGCTCTCATTGTTGCGCCGATCCTTGCGCTCCTTGGCCACAAATTCTGGAAGGCGCTCCTCCCGGGCACGATCCTCGGCCTCCTTCTGGCGGTGGCCTACAGCCTGCAAACCGTTGGTCTGCAGTACACGACAGCCGCACGGTCGGCGTTTGTCACCTATCTCTTCGCGGTGCTTGTCCCGCCGCTCCAACGCCTGATGACGGATCGACGGATGTCGCCCGGTAATCTGCTCGGTCTCGCGATCGTGGTGCTGGGCACGGCGATTCTGACTCGGCCGTGGCAAGCGGACGGGTGGAACCGGGGAGACATGCTGACCCTGGGCGCGGCAGTGTCGCTTGCGTTCTTCGTAGTGCTCGTGGATCGATTTTCACGCCGGCATGACCCGATACTGTTCGTGCCGGCCGAGTTCGCGGTTGCGGGACTGGTTGCCGGGGCGGCTGCGCTGGTGGCCGGCGCCACGGGGATTGAGCCGCTGCGATTCGTCCCGAATCAGGACCTCCTGCTGGCCATCGCCTTCCTCTCGATCATCGGCACGGTGGGGGCTCTCGGAATCCAGACGGTGATGCAGGTGCGAACCACCCCCATCCGAGCCACGACGATCTTTGCCCTCGAGCCCGTATTCGCGGCATTCTTCGGACGAGTGATGCTGGCGGAAAGGATGGTCCCGGTTGAGATTGCCGGGGCGCTCGTGATCGTACTCGGCGTCCTCATCTCACAGTTGTGGGGATTCCTCAGCGCTTCAGTCCGCTCCCGGTCAGGATGATCATAACCCGCTCATTCGCACCGAACTGCCCGGCAGCATCCAGAACCTCAGCGGCGGCTACAGCCACACCCGAGGTGGACTCCACGTAGATTCCCTGCTTCGCGAGTGACCGCTGGGCCGTGATCGCACTCGGCGCCTCAACGGACACTGCCGCCCCGCTGCAATCCTGAAGCGCGTCTACAATCTCATGGAGGCGAGCAGGCTGCGATGCGGCTATGCCGGGGGCGATCCGTGCAGCGAGGCGAGCGGTGCGTGCCGACGGCCGGGAGTGGGAGGCGACGCGCTGTTCCCGGGGCCGCGCTTCCCCGGCCCGGCGGTGAAACTCCTGGGTGATTGGATCCATACCGACGAGCTGACCTGCCATCAGGCGGGGAACCTTGCCGCGGCGCTTGAAGCCGTGGTAGAGGCCGAGGAGAAGGGTTCCGTTGCCGACCGGCAAGACTATGGTGTCCGGGACGGAGCGCTGACTGATGAGTTCATCGGCGAGGCGCGCGGTGCCCGCGTAGAAGAACGGATTGTAGATGTGAGAGGCGTAGTAGAGCTCGCCCGCCATCTTCTGTGCGAGTTCGGTTGCGTGGTGACGCGGGCCGGGCACCCGAAGGAGTCGGGCGCCGGTCATGCCAATCTGGGTCACCACGGGCCCACGGGCGCTCCTCGGGATCACGATGGTGCACGCTATCCCGGCGGCAGCGGCGCAGGTGGCAAGTGCGGCGCCGGCGTTTCCCGAAGAATCCTCCACAACGGCCGAGACACCGAGGTGTTTGAGCGCGCTGACCACCATCTGAGCGCCGCGATCCTTGAAGGAACCGGACGGCTGGCGAAACTCCAGTTTGCACTGGTACTCGCGGCCGGCCAGTCGTACCGGGACGAGCGGCGTGGGGGACTCACCAATCGATACGAGTGGAAAGTCGATTTCAGAAAGAGCGTCGATTATGGGCTGGAGAGCGAACGGGGTGCCGTCTGCGGCGCGCCAGGCGAGGCCGTCGGCGGGGTACTGGTTTCCCGCTGCATCAAGAAACGTCACTCGTTGCCGCCCCGGGGCACAATCGATTTGCGCCAGGTGGCAATGGCGATCCCGGTGAATACCGATGCCATTCCTGCGATGACGATCAGGGAGACCTGCTCGTGCAGGAAGATTGCCCCGATGACAACGGTTACCACGGGTACGATGTATTCCATCTGGGTGGCTTTGGAAGGCCCGAAGCGAGCTACGAGAAACGAGTAGAGGAGAAAGCCAAAGAGGGCGCCCGGCAGCACCGCGTAGGTGACAGCAATGACCCCGGACCACTGCACCCGGCTGAGGTCAAAACCGTCCACGATCCAGGCCAGAGGGACCGCGACGAGGGCGGCAGCCGCCAGCCGAACTGCGGTGATGTCCAGGCTCTCCGCTGTAGAGAGATACTTTCGGAGGTGGACAATGCCGAAGCCACTTGCCGCGACCCCGACGAGTACCAGGGCGAAGCCCTCCCAGTGCGTCTCGCCAAGCCCGGTTTCCCCGGTGGCCAGAAGCAGCCCGACCCCGGCAAACGACACAAGGGCGCCGACAACCTTCCTGATCGTCATCCGGTCATCGGGGAGTCGGAAATGGGCGTAGATCATGGCGGAAATCGGCGTGAGGGTGACGAAGAGCGCGGTCACGCCGCTCGACTGGTACTGCAGTGCGGTGACGAAGGTGAGCATGGGCGCCGCCGTTGCGAACAGTCCGACAATTGAACCGTGAATCCAGATCGATCGGCCTCGCGGGAGCCGATGATAGCGCAGCCAGGTCCACAGCAGCGCAAGGACCGTGGCAATCAGCAAGCGAAGGGCAACGTATGTGAAGGGGTGGAATTGCCCAAGACTGAATCGGCTGACCACCAGGGTGGTGCCGAAGAAGAGACTCAAGACCAGGACGGACGGCAGATGAGATCGACGGAAGATGTTTGCCACGACGTACAATGTACATGAACTGCCGCGAAGAATGGGGATGGATCGGGCCTATCTTCTGTCACCGCCGAGAATTGCTGCCGTTGGTGCTGCATGGCGACCATCTGCCCGGAACAAATCGTTCCAGGTACAGGGTTTGCCAGCATTTCATCCCCATTCTTCGCGGCAGTTGACGCGGCACGGGCATGCTTCAGGCCGGAACTGACCATCTTCGTGTGCACACTGCTCGACGAGTCCATTCCCGGGAGTATCTGGGTCCTCGGAAGGAGGGCGGGGAATATGGGCCGCCTCCAGCCTGCAAACTCCCGCACTCGCATCAGAAGGGCCGATGACCCTGGTGGTTGACAATCGAGACCTGATGGGTGAATACACGACCGTATGAAGAAGCTGTTCTGGGACGACCCGTACAGGACAGAACTTGACACCGTGGTCAATGCACAGAACCCGGGACCGCGCCGTGATGTTGATCGATTGGAAGCGCCGGTACAGTCTTATGCGGCTTCATCTCGCCGCCGAAGTCGTTCTGGTCATGGTCATGAACGCTCTGGCAGCGAAATGCCAACCTGCTGGTGGCAAGAGACCTTCCCGATATCAGCGCCTTCAGTGACGAGCAGCTTGGGCGCCGATACTGGGAGATCCGCAGATTCGGCTCATTGCCGTGCGGCGGGACCCACGTCAGGACCACTGGCAAAGGCAAAGAGCGAGTGCAAATCACTCTATCGTACTCCGATCGTTCATAGACGGAGCCGGTCACTGTTGCGGACGGGTACCGAGAACTATGGATCTATGGTACCTGTTCGGATTGCGATGCGTACCAGTTCCGCAATGGATCCGACGCAGAGTTTCTGCATGATGGCGGCCCGATGGTTGTCTACCGTCTTTGGGCTGATCCCGAGTACGCCGGCGATCCGCTTCACGGACTGGCCGACGGCCAGGAGCCGGAAGACTTCCGACTCACGGAGGGAGAGGAGCCGGAGGCCGCCCGTGGCGTCGGGCGAATCCTCGCACCCGTCGGTGGGCTTTGCTGATACCAGTTTGGGGTCCAGTACACGGTCGCCGTCTGCGATTCTCGCAAGCCCGTCCACGAGGAATTCCCCGCTGGATTCTTTGAGGAGGTAGCCGTCGGCCCCGGCCGCGAAAGCGCGCTCGGCCAACTGCCGGCGGGCATGCACCGTGAGAATCATAATGCGGGTCTCGGGCAACTCGACGGCAACCTTCCGGACCAGGTCCAGGCCGCTTCCATCCGGCAGGGTCACGTCGAGGACAATCGCGTCAGGCTTCTCCCGCTGCACGAGATGCACCCCTTCATCGTAGGTGCCGGCGGTCCCGACAACCACGTGGGACTTCGTCCTGCCGATGATTGCGGCGATTCCTTCGCGCACCGGTGGGTGGTCGTCTATGATCACAACGCGCAGCTGTTTCGTCACGATTTCCGCCCATTCTCGGGTTTGTCGAGCGGTACGGTGAGTTGGACAACCGTGCCCCGCCTGCGTTGTGAATGGATACTCAGTGCCCCGTCCAGCATGCGTGCCCGTTCTTTCATCCCCGCAACCCCGAGCCCGCTGTGCGTGCTGCTGATTTCCCCCGAACTTCGGCCCATGCCGATTCCGTTGTCCGCGACGGTGAGTTCGATCTGCTCCTCACTTGCCTGCAGCTCCAAAGTCAGCCTGTCGGCCCGGGAGTGGCGCAGTGCGTTGGTGACCGATTCCTGGACGATTCGGTATATGTTGATTGCTTTGTCACTCGGGAGATTCTTGATCTCACCGTTCACGTGCCAGTTGAACGAGACGTGATTTCCCGGGGCGCGCTCCTCGCAGAATGTTGTGATTGCGGCTGCGAGACCGATGTCATCGATCTCGGCAGGGCGGAGTTCGTAGGCGAGGTTGCGAACCCAATCAACCGATCTCACCAGGCGCGCTTTCAGATTCGTGGATGTGTGCACTGCTTCCCCGCGAGATTCCCCGATGGATGCCCTGATGAACTCGGTCTCCATGGTGGCCAGCGACAGTTCCTGGGCAAGTGAGTCGTGAAGACCGCGGGCGATTCGTGCCCGTTCCTGCTCCTGAATCTCAATGGTGCTTTGCGCCAGAAGTTGTGTGCGGAATGCGTTGCGACGGGCCCGTTCGCTCTCCGCTTCCACGATGACAAACACGACAATCACCAGGACAATGGTAGCGGCAAGACAGTAGAGGAGCACAGCAGAGGCCCGTTCCTGAGTGTTCACAAAGCTGTCAAGGACAACCTGGGAGTCCAGTAACGCAGTCTGGAAACTGTCAGTTTGTGCGAGCATGAGAGGTGACCGAGAGGCATCGGGGAGACCAATCGGCTCATCCACGGTTCCCGCCCATGTTGAATCCAGAGCGCGCCAGGATGCCATGGTCCGGGTCACTGAATTGCCGAGTTCGCTGGAGAGCTGCCCTGCGGCCCGGATCGGGGCAGATGATCCGGTCTCTTCTATCAGGGCGCGAAACCTCTGATACTCCGGCAACTCGCGGACTGCACGATGAACGGAGATCCGCGGGTCGGTCAGTGCCAATCGGAGGTAGAACCACTCGTGAACAAGATGATCATAGTCAGCCGCCGTTGAACCAACAGTGGTGTAATTCGCTGATCCACCAATCAAGAACGCAACAAGCAACACCAGGTTGATGGTCACAAAGAGATACGCAGATCGTGATGAGCTCGTCTTCTGTGCTTCCATTGGACTTACGGGGATTGTGTGGCATGATGGGCGTATCGTGCAACGGTCGAAGAATACGCCAGAACTTCCACCGGGAATCGCCGTTCTCGTGATCGCCGCAGCGTTGGCCGCCAATATCGGTCTCAACGCGGCGAACAATGCGCTATCGCTTCCGTTCTTCTTTGATTCAATTGGTACGGCCGTCGTCGCGGCGACCGTCGGGCTCGTGCCCGGACTCGTCGTGGCGATCGGAACCAACGCGCTGATAGAAGTCTTGAACGGGTTTCCGTGGATTCACCTTCCATTTGCAGTATGCGGCATGGCGACCGCCGTGATCATCTGGGCGTTTGTGAGGAAGAACGCCTTCGGCAACATCGGCACTGTGCTTCTGGTCAGCCTCCTGGTTGCGTTCGCAAACTCAATCCTCGGCGGAGTCATTGCCAGTTTTGTATATGGAGGCGTCACCGGTGTGGGCGTGGACTACCTGGTAACGGGGCTGGTTGCAGCGGGCCAGTCGATTGTCTCAGCCGCATTCTGGGCCCGTCTTCCGGCAAACCTGTTTGACAAGACTATTGCCGTGCTCGCGGCATACGGCGCGCACCGCTACCTTGCTCGCGCCACCGCCACCTCTCATCCCGACCGTCCCGGCATCTCCGCCAACACCCGGTAAGCCCGCCGCACCGAATAGGGAATTTCCCTATTGTGAGATCTCGCCCAGACGCTATCATGATAGCGGGCAAGGGGGAGCCCGGTGTTCGCGGGTGCGTGGCTAACGGCTGGGCTGAAGGCACCCGCGGACACTCGTGGCCACTGCGACACGCTCAGAGCATCGACACGACGACGAAGTGGCAGGCTGTTCCGCCAAGGACAAACAGATGCCAGATGGCGTGGTTGAACGGGAGTCGGCGCCACGCGTAGAACACAACACCAAAGGTGTAGAACAACCCGCCGGCGAGCAACCAGCCAAGCGTCCGTCCCGGCACACTCTGGATGAGCGGTACAACCGCAGCCGCTGCCATCCATCCCATAGCGATGTACAAGACGGTTGAGACGACCGGAAATCGACCGGTGAAGAAGAGCTTGAACACCGTACCTGCCAGTGCCAGCCCCCAGACCACGGCGAATATCGCCCAGCCCCAGTTGCCCCTCATGGCGACCAGGGTGACCGGCGTGTATGTGCCGGCAATCAGGAAGTAGATCGAGATGTGATCGAAGACTTTCAGCCGCGCTTTGTACTGCGGGTTGGTCTGTGCGTGGTAGAGAGTTGAGGCGGTGTAGAGAAGAATCACAGTCAGCCCAAAGAGCGGGTAGGTCACAATACGCCACGGGTCGGCTGCGGCTACCGCTTTCACCGTGAGGACGACGGTAGCCGCTATGCCCATCGCTATGCCGGCTCCGTGGGTGATGCTGTTGGCGAGTTCTTCCGAAGTTTGTTGCACGGTGTATCTCACTCGACTAATCTATTCCGGAAGTCTGTACCGGAAGGGGTTATTGATGCAATGCGCAGTGTGCCTGGAAATGCTCTACGGCGATCTCGCGTTTGATGAGAAGGCCCGCAGGGCGGCGGAACATGGTTTTCGCGGCTTCGAATTCTGGGGGTGGCGCGACAAGAACCTGCCAGACCTGTCTCGCGTCCTGAGTGAGACCGGCTCCAGGATCACGAACTTCAGTGGGCACCGACGCGGCAGTCCCGTGTCCCTGGAAGACCAGGAGGTCTTCCTGAGTGATGTAGTCGATGCGGCCCGAACCGCGGTGGAGCTGAGATGCCCGACGCTCATGATTCTTTCAAATGAGCTCGGGGAGGGCGGCCGCGTGGTAGACGCCTTCCCGCATCTTCCCGCCGGCGAGAAACACGCGAACATGGTGCACTCCCTCAAGCGGGCACTCGATGTGATCCCGCGCGAGATCACCGCCGTAGTGGAGCCGCTCAACACGGCACTCGACCACCCCGGGAACTATCTGTCCGGCATGGCGGAGGCGGTCAACATCGTCACCGAGGTTGGCGACCCCCGCCTCCAGGTCCTGGCGGATTTCTATCACCTCGAAATGATGGGAGAACCCACTCAGGAGGTTATCAGCCGGCACGGAGCCAGCATCGGGTATGTACACATTGCCGATGTTCCGGGTCGACACGAACCAGGCACCGGCACCATTGACTGGAAGGCGGCACTGAGAGCGCTGCGGGATTCCGGCTACGACGGGACCGTTGGCTTTGAGTACGAGCCCGCCGGGAACTCAGACCGATCGCTGGAGCACATTGCCAGGTTGTGGAAGGAGGCCCTGGGCACGCCGGTGGCGTAGAACTCCGTTCAGGACGCCGAACGCCTACGACCTGGAGTGATGCCGTACTGTCGGTCCCATCGCGTCAGGAAGAAATCATGTAAACTGCCCGCGAAGTAACTTGACATAACCCAAAAGTTGTCTCATACTTCTATTGTACTAATTGTTTAACACAACAGGAGCGTGAATCCGGCCCATGGCAGCCGAGCGACAGACCGGCGGTGTTCGATTCATCCTCGACCCCACGAGCGGGGTTCCGTTCTACCGGCAGGTTATCATGCACATGGAGATGGCTATTGCCGACGGCAGGCTGTGTACAGGCAATCAGCTGCCGACTGTCCGGGCTCTCGCGGTTGACCTGCAAATCAATCCGAACACGGTCGCGAGGGCATACAATGAGTTGGAGATCCGCGGGATCGTCAACACGCAGCAGGGCACCGGAACGTTTGTCAGCGAGAAGAAAATGGAGCTTACGGACCGGGAGCGGGAAGAGACCCTGGCGGGGCTTGTTCGATCCTTTCTGGCGACCGTTTCGTCGTATGGATTCAGCATCGAGGAAGCGGTTGGGTATCTCTCGATCCTGAGGGAGGGCGCGGCAACATGAACGTGATAAGGTCACTTGAGCCAGAGACAGTGATGGCGGGATCAGGGATCCCGGAAAGAGAAGAATCAAGCAAAGAGGAGCTGCAGGATGGTTAGTGTTGAAGGATTGTTCCATTCATATTCTCATGATGACAAATACGCGGTACGGGACGCAAGTTTCGAAATAGCCAAGGGTGAGGTTTTTGGATTCCTCGGACCTTCTGGCGCCGGCAAATCCACAACCCAGGGTGTTATGACCGGTCTTCTTCCACTCCAGAAAGGAAACGTTACCGTGGCCGGCTACGATGTGAAAAAGGCTGCCCGGACCATGTTCAACAAGATCGGAGTCTCCTTCGAGCAGTCCAACGTGTACGGCAAGCTCACGGGGCTCGAGAACCTGGAGTTCTACCGAAGGCTCTTCGACGTGCCCACCCGGGACCCGAAGGAGTTGCTCGAGCTTGTTGGTCTGGATCACGTCGCGACACAGCGAGCGGGGGAGTACTCCAAGGGCATGAAGCACCGGCTCACTTTCGTCCGGAGCATGCTTAACAGTCCCGAGATGTGGTTCCTTGACGAGCCGACCACCGGCCTGGACCCGGCAATTGCGAGCGTCATCAAAGATATCGTCAAGGGTGAAAAGGAGAAGGGAACGACGGTGTTCCTCACCACCCACAACATGTTTGTCGCCGATGAACTCTGCGACCGTGTCGCATTTATCATCGAGGGTGAGATCAAGCTGATTGATTCCCCGAGAAATCTCAAGCTCCAGCACGGGGAACAACTGGTGGAAGTGGAGTACCGGGACAACGGCGACGTAAAGAAAGAGCGCCTGTCCTTCATCGACGAAAAGGACAGGCAGCACCTGAACGAGATCGTCAATTCCGGCAAGGTGGAGATGATGCACACAAAGGAAGCGACCTTGGAAGAGATCTTCATCAAGGTGACGGGCAAGGGGCTTCAGTAGGATGAAACTGCTTTATAGCTTTCTCAAAGACATGCAATTGTCACTGAAAGGGTTTTATATATACATCGAGATCGGTTTTGCGCTTGTTTTCGTCGCAGTGATGCTCTTTGCGGTTCCTGAATATTTCGAGCCAAAGATGACGGTGTACGCGCATCTGGATCTGGAAGGACCCTATCAAGCCGCGGCCGAGGAATCTCTGGCCCAGGAAGGGTACGAGATCATACTCCTGCCCTCCCGAGAGGAGGTGGAAGCCGAACTAGCCGGCGACCGCGGCAGCGTCGGCCTGGCTGTCGCTCTCGAAGACGGTAGAATCGTCTATGACTACATCCTGCAGGGGTACGAAGACGAGAAGTTCCGGAACATCATCAAGACCTCCATTGAGTCCGGGTTTGCCGGAGAAATGCTCGGATATGAAGACGTCACGACCGTAACCACCATCGAGGGCAACGTCGAGAAACTATCTGACCGTCTGAACATACTCCCGGTCTTCCTGGCCATGAATGCGGCGTTTATGGGGTTGTTCATCATTGCCTCGTATATCTTTCTGGACAAGGAAGAAGGAACAATCCGGGCGTTTGCCGTTACGCCGGCCAAGGTCTGGCACTACTTGCTGAGCAAGGTGGGGGTTATGCTGGTAACGGGGTTGATGTCGGGGTTGCTGGCCACGGCATTCATCGCAGGGCTCAAGGCCCACTACCTGCATCTCATTCTGCTGCTGATCGCCACGAATGTCTTCGGGTCGGCGCTCGGGCTGTTCATCGCCAGTTTCTTTAACACCATGACCAAAGCGATGGGCTGGCTGTACATGTCCATCATCATCCTCGCCTTTGCCGCAGTGTCCTACTACAACCCGGCGTTCTCCCCGCTGATCATCAGGATCCTGCCTTCATATCCCATGCTCTTTGCATTCAGGGAGACCCTGTATGAGACCAGCAACCTGGGGTACATCTACGCGAACGTCCTCGGTTTCACACTGGCCGGAGTGGTCTTCTTTCTGCTGTCAAACTGGCGCTTCAAGAAGACCCTTACGGTATAGAGGAGAGTAGTTATATGTTGAAAAGAATCATGGCGGTAGCGCTCAGAGATTTGAAAAGCGGTACCCGAGATTTTCTCATCCTGTATATCAGTCTCGCACCGTTCCTGCTGGCGCTCCTCCTCAAGGTCATTATCCCGGGAGCCGGGTCCACGACTATCAATATCGCGGTTGATCCTTCGGTTGATCTCATGGTGATCGAGTACCTGGAAGGATACGGCAAGGTCGAGGTACTGGACGATGTCGACCGGATCAATGCCCGTGTGCAGAAGACCGACGACATCTTCGGGCTGGTCAGTACGCCGGACGGGTACACCATCATCCAGCAGGGGAATGAAACAACGGGTGGGCTCGAGATGCTGCAGGCAGTGGTCAATGCCCTCGAAAACAGGGACGTCGTTCTCCCCGTTGACGTGCGTATTTCCGACATCGGCTGGAAGCTCTCCCCGCTCAAACAGCATGGAGCAAATTTCCTCATCATATTCTGCGCGGTCTTCGGCGGGATGCTGATTACCCTCAGCCTTGTTGAAGAGAAGATGAGCAACACGCTATCGGCAATCAACGTCGCCCCGATCTCCAAAACCGAATTCGTCATAGGAAAGAGCGTAATTGCCTTTCTGGTGCCGATTATCGGAGCCTTCGGCACTATCTGGATATTGGGGTTCGAACACATCAACTACGGCATGATTGTCCTGTCGTTCATCAGCATCGCCTTCATCGGCTTAATCATCGGATTCAGCATCGGCGTGGCCAACACCGAACCGATAAGCGCCGTGGCAAGTTTCAAGATGGTCTTCATACCCGTCTTTGGCTCGGTATTCGGCGCTATCTTCATCTCGGACAGTTGGCAATTCGTGCTCTACTGGTCGCCCTTCTACTGGGCCTATAAAGCGCTGGATGCTATCATTCTCAACGACGCGACCTGGGGATTGATTCTCAGGAACGGCGGCTTCGTTCTGGCACTTACCGCGCTGGTCTTCCTGTTCCTGAACAAGAGAATCAGGCACGGATTGCAGTAATAAACGATAAGAGAGGAGTTTTGGCATGAACGGTCTAGCATTGTTGGGGATATTTCTGGTTCTCTATGGCGTGTTCTGCGCGTTCCTGGGTATCACCAAGAAACCGCAGGGCGTCTGGAATATGGGCAAGATCCAGGGGTTTGTGAAGGTCCTCGGGGAAACCGGCGCGGTGATCTTCTTCCTCGTCTGGGGCGCCGCGGCGCTCGGCGTGGGGATCTGGTTGCTGGTGAGGTAGATCAACCGAGCATCCTTCCAGCATTGGCCCGCATCTCCCACGGTGCGGGCCGTTGTTGTTGATTCGCGCACATCCGGACGATAACCAGGCGATCGAGTTGTCATTCCAGCATCTGGTTGCATAAGGCTTTGAGATCGACTTGGGCCGGGCTGCTCGGTGATTCCTGAAGGGGGGCTTCGTGGCAAGAATCCTGATCCTGGGAGGATATGGGTTCACTGGAAGATTGCTTGCGCGTCATCTCCTTGAGCAATCCGAAGCGCAAATCACATTGGCCGGACGCCATCTCGAAAACGCCCAGGCGTATGCCGAGCAACTGAATACAGAGTTCAAGGGCGAGAGGGTATCAGCCCGCCGTGCCGATGCTGCATCCAGACAAAGCCTGCACGAGGCCCTGGACGCCGTGGATCTGCTCCTGGTGGCCGCGCCAACGACCCAACATGCCGACACGGTGATTCGTGCCGCCCTGGAGTCTGATGTGGACTACCTGGACATCCAGCTTGATGCACAGAAACTTGCGCTACTGAAATCGCTCGCTCCGGACATTGCGCGTGCCGGGCGCTGTTTCATTACCGAGGCTGGGTTCCATCCGGGGCTTCCAGCCGCAATGGTTCACTACGCTGCGCGGCGCCTTGATCGACTGGACACCGCAGTCATTGCCGGTTATCTGAATATGGGTCGAGCACTGCCCTACTCCGATGCCGTGGATGAACTGATGGAGGTGTTTCGGAACTACCAGGCGCAGTTCTTCAGGAACCGCGAATGGACAAGACCAGGTCAATACGAAGTCCGTGAGGTGGGTTTCGGCGGTGAGATCGGGGTGCGGAAGTGTTATTCGATGTTCTTCGAAGAACTCCGGGCTCTGCCTCAGATGTATCCAACGCTACAGGAGCTTGGGTTCTTCATGTCCGGCAGTCACTGGCTGGTGGATTGGATCATTACTCCGTTGGTATTGGGAGGGCTCAAACTTGCACCGCGGAGAGGGATTCGCCCGCTTGGGAAGCTGATGTGGTGGGGCATGCAGACATTCTCCAGGCCACCCTATCGTGTCCTGCTCAAGGTGGAAGCGAGAGGTGAGAACAACGGAAAGCCGGTGAAGATCGAGATCACCATCTCTCACTCCGACGCCTACGAACTGACGGCCATTCCGGTTGTTGCGTGCCTGCTGCAGTACCTGGATGGATCAGCCTGTCGTCCAGGGTTGTGGATGATGGGGCATCTGGTTGAGCCGGTGCGTCTCTTCAGAGACATGGAACAGATGGGAGTCCGGATATCACAACTATCATAGGCAGGACGATGGGGGGCAGTGTCGATGGAACCATTTCGCTCCGGGGATGATCGTCGGCAACATCTTTCTCGACAATGGTGACGAGATTGCGATTCTCCACTCTTCCGCCGCCCTGGGTGCAGCCACTTATCAGAAGGAGGCGGGCAGTTGGCGGCTGACGCAGGGGTTTGTCTGGAGTGGCAGGAGAACCGACGATGGCGAGACGGCGCAAGCGGAACGCGACGCCTTTCTGAAGGAGGAGCGCCGGGTGGCCGCCAACTCCCGGCGGTATGCCCGCGGAGCTACGCTTCTCACCAGACAGATGGGCAACTCTTGATGTTGCCTGTTCAGAAGAATGACGGGTTTCAGGGTGGCTGCGGGAGAGCCTCGGCCACTCCATGATCGCAGCAAGGAGCCTTGTCTTCCTCTGATGGACAGCTTGCCAGGGCGGCGCAGGGAAGGTCGGACGCACTGGCGGTTTGTCCCGGACGCTCGGCACGGAGAAACACACACCACCGTGCGAGATTGCCTTGGAACACCCGCGGAGAATGCGGTTACCGTCGTGCAGGCGTTCACGACTGAGTAGGACAGCCGAGCCGGCGGCGAGATGCCAAACCCGGTAGAGTCAGCTGTGTGGCACCTACGCCTTCCATAGCGGATGGGGATCAAGGAATCAAGGTGACCGACACCGACCATGAGTGCTGTGTATCTTGAACAGACCGCCCGAATAAGGAGCTCTCCATGCCAAAAGTCGATTCGGACCCGTGGACAGAGATCACGACGCACCGCGGCTTTCCTGCCGATCAGGTGATTTCAGCGATCCAGAAGGAAATCCGCCGGGGAAACGCTGAGAACGCGGTCCTGCTCGCCCATGAGATGGTCATGACCGGTCCTGCTCTGGAAGACTACCTGTGGCAACGCTTGATGGTCATCTCGGTGGAAGATATCGGGTTTGGCGAACCCACCGCCCCGGTGCTCATCAACTCACTCCACCAGATGTTGAGCACCTTCGACCGGAGCGCGCCGGACCGTGAACTGTTCGCTGTCCACGCGGTGCGCTATCTCTCTGGATGTCGAAAGGACCGCTCAAGCGACGAGATGACACTCTGGGCGAAAATGGCTTCCGAGCGTGGCGATGCCCTGCCGGTGATCCCCGACTACGCCCTGGACATGCACACCGCCGACGGCAAGACAATGGGGCGCGGGTTACGTCATTTCCTGGAGGTTGGTGCACGAGTGAACCCCGAGCTTTCAGATCGCGATCGTACCTATCACGATCGAATCATGAAGATGCTCGACGAGCAGGACCCGCCGGCCGCTAACCGCTGAGCCAGGTCAGGGCCTGTATCCACAGGCGGGCGTAGCCCGGCCAATCGACAAAGGTCTGCGGCACCCAGTGCGGGCCCATGTCTGAGGTCCAGGCCAGGGATTTACCCTGCCCGTATCGGCCGGTCACCAGAAGCGGATGGCCCCCGTGCGAGTCAGGCAGCCTGGCGAGCAACTCAACCTGCCCATCGGCCTTGATCTGGACCTCGTTGGCGCCCAGGAGCAATGGCCAAGTCTCGTTCATGCCGGCGAGGATTGGATGATCAGGATTGACCAGTTCGGCGGTGAACCCTTCCGGGATCTCGAGTCGATCGTCGTACGGCTGGATGGCTACCGGCAACACTTCTTCGATTGGAGTGCCTCGGTAGCGGGCGCCGCCGTTGATGCCCTGGTAACTGTAGTACCCGCCGACCATGATCAGCCCGCCCCCGGCCAGCACGTAGTCGCGGATCAGCTTCAGCCGATTGGGGACCGGTTTGCCGTGCAGCCACACGTCGGGATGGAGCAGCAGGGTATTGGCGCCGATGTCGCTCAACATCACTACTGCATACTGCTGCAACTCCGAGAGCTCAAGCGGAAAGTGCTCGGCAGCCTCGTGCGACGGCATGTAGGTGACTTCGAACGGACTGTCGCGGAGCGCTGCGACAAACGGCTCTGCCCCGAGATGAAAGGTGACGCTGCCAAACTGGTCCCAACCCTTGTAGTGGGTCGCGCTGGTCACCCAGGACTCACCGGCCAGCAGCACCTGGATCTTGTCGCTCATGGAGTGGTTCCTCTCCGATTCTGTAGATACATCCAGTTCTAACCGACGGTTTCCTCAATAGCAACCGCCTCCAGGGCAAACCCACATAGATATTCAGCAAGGGTGCTTGCGCATGCAAGAAGGACCCTGCGCTTGTC
>JAHOYX010000050.1 GCA_019038705.1 Spirochaetales bacterium | reverse complement strand
ATTGCGAGTTCGCGGAACTCGTCAAACCAGATGGCGGTTTCCAGAGCGTCTCCGTACTCGTCACCATAGAAATCCTCGTACTCACGCGGCGGACCAATGATGAGCTCAAACTCTATGTCGCTCTCTCCCACCTCGGGGAATCCCTCGAGATACCCGAAGTCGTCCATGTTGGGATGGTTCGGGAAGGTCACGACCGCGAGATAGTATCCACCCATTCGGTCCAGATAGACTTCGTGGATGAGCGACCCGCCGTCGACTCCGCTGTCGTCGTCTTCGTATACGTAGGAACCCTCGTGGTCAAACAGATAGAGAACCGAATCGCCGGAGCCATACTGTGAGAAGTCACCACTGACCAGTACCTCTGCGCTGATCGCCATTGGTTCTTCAAGGGTGAGGTAGTACAGGGCGACGCCCGATCCAACCCTGCCGTTCACGATCAATTCTCCACCGGTATAGCGGATGGGCGTTGCGAGTGCGCGGAAATCATCAAACCAGATGGACGTCTCCACGTCGCCATAGTAGGGATCTTCGTAGCCGCCGCCCTCGCGGACGCCGTACTCAACGATCAGCTCAAAGGAGAAATTGCTGCCGCCGCCCTCTCCAATGTTCATGAGGTTGCCGTCGAAGTCCATTTCCGGACTATTTGGATATGTGGTGACGACCGCGTAGTACCGCCCCGGGTACTCAATCTCAATGCCATTGAGAAGCGAGGCGTAGCCACCGAATGGGCTGTCATCGTTCTCCGCAACCAGGTTCCCCTCGGCATCGAACAGAAAGAGTCTGGAATCATCGTCCTCGTACTCTGCGCCTGGCCTGATGTCCGTGACAAAAACCTCTATCGTCAGCGGACCGGCATAGCCCACATCAAGGGCGAAGGACGCGAACCCTTCGGCCACTTGGCCATACCCGACGCCTCCCCCGTTTTCCATGGGTACGTGCTGCGAACTCTTGACAACTTCTCCCCAGTCATACTGCGCGAATGTCAAACCCGACACCAGCACCAAGAGCAGTGCAACCAGAATCAGCCGTGGTCGCTTGTTAGTTCGAGTGATCATAACTCCCTCCTTGTAGGGCATCCTCTAATCGTTGGTTCCCGCCGCCTGATCTGCAGAGATCGACAAGAACCCGCCAAAACTTCCCCTGGTAAGACCGCGAAGAATCCCGTTGATTGCCTCTGTGGGGTCGGCTTCCCGGTTCAGAATCCGGTAAACCACCTCCGTGATGGGAAGCTTCAGACTGTTCCGTTCAATGATCGACTGCGCGCCACGCGCCGCCACCACTCCTTCCGGAAGGTATCCCACCTCAGCGATCCGATCGATCAGGTCAGTGATGTCTGTGAAAGAAGATAGCACATTTTTCTCGACTATCTCCCTTCCAAATCGACGATTGCGTCCGTAGCGGCTCCCCATGCTCCCGCGCCAATGATCCCGACTTTTGCCACTACTACCTCGTTGCTTTGGTGACGAGCTTGGAGAACTCGCTTACGCGCCTGGCGATCACGTCTATTCCACTCTGCCAGAACTCAGCGCTCTCAATGTCGAAGCCGGCCCCTCGAGTCACCTCGCCGGCCGTTGCCTGGCCGGTCTGCTGCAGGAGTTTCTTGTATCGATTGGGGAAACCCTGCGGCTCTGTCGTGTAGTTGGCATAGAGCGAGAGCCCGAGCAGCAAGCCGAACGCATACGGGTAGTTGTAGAACGATAAATCGGCACTGTAGTAGTGACTCTTCACGGCCCACATATACTTGTGGAGCTGTTTCTTGTCCAAACCATCGCCGTACGTGTCCATCTGTGCCTGGATCATAAGATCCGAGAACTCCGCCGGACTCAAGTCGCCGGCCTTCCGACGTTCAAACACAGCCTTCTCAAACTTGAAGCGGGACAGAATATCAACGATCACCGCCGTCGCCCCCTGGAGGAAGAGTTCCAGGACGCCGATCCGCTCCCCGTCGTTCTCCGCACTGTCCAGGGCACGATTGAACACGATTGTTTCGCAGAAGATCGACGCGGTCTCGGCCAGCGTCATCGGGTAATCCTGATGCAGAGCCGGCAGATCCTTCATCACGGATCCGTGGTAGGCGTGACCCAGTTCATGAGCGATCGTTGCCACGCTGTCAAACGAACCATCGAAGTTCGCGAGGATGCGGCTCTCTCCGGCCAGCGGCATGAAGGTGCAGAACGCGCCCCCTACCTTGCCTTTCCTTGGTCGGGCGTCAATCCACCCCTGTTTGAATGCGGACTCCGCGAAATCGCCAAGCTCGCTGGAGAAGGTGTTGAACTGTCCCACGATGAATTTTCGGGCATCTGCAAACGACCACTCTTTGCCGGTGGCGTCGACGGGGGCAAAGAGATCGTAGAAGGCGCAGCGGCTCACCCCGATGAGCTTCGCCTTTGCCTTCAGATATCGACGGAAGACAGGGAGATTCTTCTCCATGACGCCGATGAGTGCGTCGAGCGCCTTCGGACTGATCCGACTGAGGAGCGCGGCATGATCCAGGCTTGACTCGTAGTGTCGACGCTCATCCAGGATAACCGCGAAGCCCTTCACCCCGTTCAGCGCCGCGGCCAGGGGGATCTCCATCGACTTCCAGGCATCCAGTTCCTTCTCGTACGCCTTCTGTCTGACTGTTCGATCCTTGTGCATGGCCAGGGATCGGAGTTCTACAACCGTCTTTGTCTCATCCCCCTTCCAGGGAACGGACAAGTTTGAGGAGACAGTCTCCTGCAATCGACCCCAGGCGTCCCCTCCCGCACGGCTCAGATCTGCCGCCAGATTCTCCTCGGCGGGACTCATCTGCCGGGACTGCAGCAGCAACTGCTCGTTCAGGTAGAACCTGAATCGCTCAGCGGTCTTGCTTGCCTTGTAGAGCCCGGGAAGCTGCTTCCGAAGCCCGAAGAGCTCGTTCCGAAGAGTGACTTCGGCCTCTTTCAGTTGGAGTACGTCTTCCTCCATGCTGTTGAGCTCGGCCAGGGTCTCTTCGTCACGCGTATCCGTGGCATACCGGCAATAGATGTAGGACTCCAGGTTCGCGTAGAGCGCGTACGCGGAGTCAATCTTTTTCAGCAGGTAGGTGAGCCACTTTTCCGGCGTCTTCTTCTTTGAAACTGAATCGTTCAGTTTTGTGATAAGCGCACGGGAAGCCTTGACCAATTCCGCGCGGTCACGCCGGTACTCGGCGCTCTCGTATCCGGGATATACCGTATCAAGTTTCCATCGGGGAGCCTTAGAACCACTCGCCATTTCCGTCCTCGTACTCGCAAATCTCTTCGTCCTTGAAGAACAACCCAATCTCACGCGCGGCACTCTCAGGCGAGTCCGAGGCGTGCATGATGTTCAACTGGGTCTGGGTTGCGTAATCGCCACGGATCGTGCCCGGTAGGGCCTGTTCAACCTTGGTTGCGCCGCACAACAGCCGGAGGCGACTGATGCCTTCCTCGCCCTCCAGCACCATGGCGAGAACCGGAGCCGAGGTCACATAGCCGACCAGATCTCCGAAGAAAGGTTTCTCGGCGTGTTCGCCATAGTGGGTCTCGGCGAGTTCCCGCGGGATTGTCATCAGTTTCATTGCGAGAATCTGGAATCCCTTGCGCTCCAGGCGGGTAACGATCTCTCCGGCAATCCTCCGCTGCAGGACGCCGGGCTTCAACATTGCGAACGTGCGTTCTTTGGCCATTGTTTCCTCTTGTTCATTTTTTTTCGGCGGGAGTATAACACAATGCGAAGCGGGCAGGAACGTCCGTCTACTGGCCGGTGAGCGCTGTGTTGGTTTCGCGGAATCTCTTCACAACTACCGGCAGTATGTCCAGGGCCACCTCGGGATGGGTTTCCATGAAGCTCTTGAAGTCCCACGCGCTCAGAACCAGGCATTTGGTCTGCTCAATCGCAACAACGTCTGCAGATCGATTTGCGCCGTCAAGCACGCTCATCTCGCCGATGACTTCCCCCGGTCCATGTGTCGCAAGTTCCAGGCGTTCGCCTTGTTCGTTGGTCTTCACAATCTTGACCTTACCGTCAACGATAACGAAGAGGCCAATACCCGGATTGCCCTGCTTCACGATCACGTCATCAGGCTCGAAGCTCCGTTCGACGCACGCCTTGGCTATCCCCGTGAGAAAGCGCTGACTGAGACTCGCGAACAGCGTGACTGCCTTCAGTGCATCAACAATTTCCTGATGCTGCATGATTTGGTGTAGCACGGTGCCAAACCAGCTGTCAATGGCCAAGCCGACGGGATGTCGGCTTGGCCTGCAGTGTCGCCGGAGGCGAACTGCACGCCAGTGTTCGGGTGGGCGCCGGTGGGAACCGTTACCGGGATGCCCGCAACCTCCGCCACGGCATCCCCGACACCTTGCCTTCACGCATGCAGAAGCGCGTGCCCGAATGCCCTGTGCGTTCGCCCTCGGTCTACGAGGCTGCGTGAGCGTTCGCGTGCTCGCCGAACAATTCTCGGGAGATCCTGCCGAACGATCGGACCTGCATGAAGGCGGCAACGAGCTCGTCATCACCGATACAATCAATTTCCCGGCGCAGAGCCGCCCGTGCGGCATTTGCGGCGGCTTCCGCCTCTGTGGAGTCCTCGGCGAGCCGAGATCTGAAGTAGTGATAGAGTGCGACGTCCCGATTTCTCAGCAGAACCCCTCGATCAATGAGCAGACCGGCCTCAAACAGAAGAAACTCTGCCTCGTTTTCGCGAGGTGCGTCGTGACCATCCTTATCCAGGCGGTCCTCGCTCATGGCAATTTCGGCGAGGATCATGAGCAGTGTCAGTACCGGGAAGGTAGCGGAATGGCGCAGTCCAATCCCCACGCCGATATTTCCGAACTCGCCTGCCTTTTCGTGATCTCCCATGATGAGATAACACTCGGAGAGCGTGCGGTACGCATCCAGGACGTCGAAATCGTTTTTGGCCTGGGAACTGGTGAACTCCGCCTGTTGAAGTCGTTGGAGAGCCGATTTCTTGTCACCGAGAAAATGATGTCCAATCGCAATCTGCGCGTTTATCTGACTGATGTTGGAGTAGTGCCGGGACGGGCCCTCCAGGATCGCCAGGTCAACCCGCATCAGTTCCTGCCAATCGCAGAGATGGAAGTTGGCGATGCCAAGCATGAGGTGAGCGCTCAGCCAGTTTTCGCCGTCTCGCGGCAGGCCCGCGATCTGCGGCTTGAGCAGCTTCCGTGCTTCCTGAAACTCCCCTCCCATGAGGAGGTGCTCAGCCTTGGATATCGACAGTTGCACCTCTGATCCTGGCCAGGTACCCGATGCCTTGTGCTCCTCCACCGTTTGAAGGATTCTGTCTACTTCCTCTCGTCGATTTCGCAGCATCTCCGCAGAGGCCATGAGCTCCATCACGTTTTGCACGCGATAGAGAGGAGTTTCGGCGGAGCCATAGTATGCGAGCGCGTTGGTGCCACAGTATCGAGCCTTCTCAAAGCAGTAGGCCTTCACGTTGTATGCGGTGAGCAAATGATATGCGCTTCCCGCGTGCATCGGGCTGTGCTGCCGAACTGCCAGATCTACAATGTTCTTGAGCAGAAGGTCCGCCTCATCCGACATCCCGTTGTTGAACAGGATGGCCGACTTGGCGAAGAGAAGGTTGAGATAGGCATCCACATCGTCGTTACCTGCCCTGTCCAGGAGCACATCGATGTAGGGAAGGTATTCGAGATTTCCAGTGAGTCCGGTGATTTGCCACAGGGACTTCGTAGCCTTGTCGTACTCCTCGGCACGGATCAGGTGGAGAAGCAGGCGCAGGGGGTGGGGGTTGCCCTTCTGCACCATCAACTCGCCAACCACTCGGTGCAGGATGCGCTTGTTGTAGTTCAGAAGGCTGTTATAGAGCGCCTTCTTGAACACATCGTACTTGAACATGTACAGATCATCTTCCCGGACAAGAATCCCTTCACGCGTGAAGAACGAAAGCGCGGGTTCCACGATGCGAGGGTCACCATCGGTGCCCACGTGAACGTGAGTGGAATCGGCAATGCTGAAATTGTGGGCGAACACCGACAGCTTCTTCAACAGATCGCGCATTGGCGGATCGTATGGATCGATAGATGTCAGAAAGATGTTCTGCATTGTGGTGGGCAGGGCTGCGGTATCCCGGTTCTCTGCCGCGAAACGAACATACTCCCGGACAAACAGCGGATTGCCCTGCGAGTTGTCCAGGATGGAGCGCTTTGTCTCGCTGTCCAGACCGTCCGGGCACCCGGACAGGTAACCCGGTGGGCATGTCTCCTCTATGAGTTGGGTTGCCTCGTCGCGGCTCAGTGGCGGCAGCACGGCGGTTTCCAGGGCGGAGAAGACCTCCTGAATCCCCGGGTCCGGGTGGCGATCAGTGAGGATGAAAAACGGCTTGATGTCTGCGTTCTTCAGGAAGAACCGGAAGAAGTCGCGGCTGTGCCGATCCATGAAGTGCAGGTTGTCCACGAGGAGCAGGGGAGGGTAGGGTTCGGAAGCATATCGCTTGACGACATCCTTGAGGACCAGGTAGAGCAGCACGAATGCTTCGTTGTCGTGGCTCTTGTTCTCACCCGCAACCAAATTGGCGAATCCCGCCGCGGTCCGGGCTTCCACCGACGACTGGTCCAGGACGGCTGTCTCTATCTCGGACCGGTCTCTCATTCGATCCAGCCCAAAGTAGCTGGAGAGCAGATCCACTACGACCGCGAAGGGCTGGGGCCGGTATCGCATTGCCCGAGCGTACAGAATCGGACTCTGGAAATCGGGCAGTTGACGAACCTTCCCGACCAACTGCGCAGCCAGTCGTGACTTGCCGATGCCCCCGTCGCCTGAGAGCACGAATCCATCGGTATTACCCGGTTGGTAGCGCAGGAATCGGCGCAGGATGGTGTCCAGGATCTCCTTGCGGCCCACAAATACCGAGTCATCGTCAACGGGGCGCTCGTTGCGTTCGGTGACCTCAAAGGCGACTATCGCGTCGCTCTTTCCCTTCACCTTCAGAGTGAGTGGTTCCGAGAAGACGAAGTCCGTATCGCAGTGGTCCCTGGTCGTCTGTGAGACCAGGACCGAGTTCACCCGTGCCTCAGATTCAAGCCGACTTGCCACCGACATGGCATGACCGGTCACCACATCGTGTTCGCCGCGACGCCCGGTGGTGATCAGCCCGGTGTTGATGCCGATCCGGAAACCGAGTGACGCGCTACTATCCGTTATGGATGCATTGATCCGAGAGACCTCATCGAGTACATCAAGTGCGGCGTTGACGGCCCGGGCCGGGTCATCCTCGTGGATGCTCGGGACGCCGAACACAGCAACGAGTGCGTCACCGATGTACTTTTCAACGGTCCCGCCGTGCCGCCGTACTATGGCCTCGAACGTGGTGAAGACCTGATTCATGAGGGAATCCATCTCTTCGGGGTCCATCCGCTCGGACAGAGATGTGAAGTCCTTCATGTCCGCGAAGAGTACCGTCACATTGCGACGGTCCCCGTCCCGGAGATTCCTTTCCCCAGGCACACCTGCTCCCTCAAGCCGGCGATATCAGAGGTAGCTCTTCAGCTGATCCCTCGCCTGCTCAATGACCTGATTATACTGCGCCTGGAGTCGCTGCATGTTCTGAGACAGCGCCTTGGCAAATTCCGGATCACTCGCCGCATCCAGTTTCACCCGGGTACCGGTCTGTTGCGCTATCTCCTGCTCCTGTTGACGAAGTCGGGGTTCAAATTGCTGCCGCAGCGATTCAACAAGCTGATTCTTGTTGTCCAGGTACTGCCGCAGGAGTTGTTCCACCTGTTCCATCACCGTGACTACCGCGTTCCCGTCCCGGGCGACAGCTTCAAGCCCTTTTGTGACCGCGCGGAGCCGCTGAAGGTCGGTTTCCTGGGTTGGCAACGAGATGTGGGAGATCAGCACCGATATGAAGCCCTCGCGAGCCCACTGGCGTTTCTCTTTGTCCAGCTTGTTGATCTCACCCCTGGCGTCCACATCCGGACTATCAATCAGCCGGCCCGCCAGCTTCATGCCGACCTTCTTTGTCTCATTGGCTTCAATGAGCGACTTGTCACTCTTCACGTCCGCGGTCCGCTCGAGTGCCAGCTCCAGCGCGCTCTTGATTTCACTCATGGTCGTATCCTACTCATTTCGCGGTGCGGATTCAATGTGAAGGACCTGTGGCGCGGGCTGATGGTCTACCGCAGCCCGGACCGGACCGTCCGTTCCTCGGTCACGACAAGGTCCACGCGCTGGTCGTGGGAGCCCGTCGGCACCTCATCGATGACCTGAATCTCAAAGCATATGGCGATGACCGCGACAGTCGGGTTCCGCTGCGGAGCTCCTGCGACCCCCGACAAGAACCGATCGTAGAATCCCTTGCCGCGGCCCAGACGCCTGCCCTGGTCGTCAAATGCGAGGCCGGGGCAGATGAGTATCGTCCGACGACCGGTCGAGTCGGCCGCGGCGGGCGACCACATCGGGGCATCGGCCGGCGGTTCCATCATGCCGTAGGAGTGCGGTTCCAGGGCGGCCGCGGCGAAGAGGTGGAAATATATGTCGCTTCCGCGCATGCGGGGCAGGTAGATGCGCTTGCCCTCTCTGCCGGCGGTAGTGATGAGGGGGCCGGTGTCCACCTCATCGGGCATCGAGTCAAACAGGAGGACTTCATCGCTGTTTGCCCACGCGGAGAGAGCGACCACCCGGTCGTGGATCACTGCGCTCAGCTGTTGCCGATCAGCCTGGATTATTCGATCGAGCGCCTCTTTCGCCTCGGCGCGCAGCTGGGCCTTTGCGGTGCGAAGGCTTTCATTGTCAATTGCCATGGATGAATGGTATCAATTTCCCATGACAGACGCCATCTCACTGTTTGCCCGGTACAACGACCACGTCAATCGATTGATGTTTCGTGTGTTGGATGATGTCGATCCGGAACTCCTGAATCGATCCGTGGGTGCGTACTTCGGATCAATCATCGGGATTCTCAACCACATCCTGACATCAGGCCTTGGGTGGTTGGTCCACTTCCGCGACGGCGGCATCCCGTCTCAGACGCTCATGGACCCCACGCTTCCGTTAGAGCATCCCGGTTTCGGGAAGATTCTTCATGCCGACTACAGCACTCTCACGGCTCACCAGCGGGAGGTGGACCGAGTCATTCTGGACTTCGTCGCGGAACTCATCGGTTCCGGCGGAGATTCGCCGGGCCTCGGACCCGATCAGGTGTTCACCTACGTGAACAGAAAAGGCGAGAAGCACCGATTTCGTGTGGGCGACGTGTTGCTCCACGTTCTTAATCACGCGACACATCATCGTGGTCAGATATCGCAAATACTCGATGATGCCGAAATTGAGCACGATTACAGCAATGTCTGGCCGCTGCTCGAAGAGCCGCCGGTTGTCTGATGCAAAAAAAGATGCCTGCCCGGCCGAGCGGCCAGACAGGCAAGGGAGAGTGGGATGGACCATCGGTGCTGTGCCGGCTTACGCCGGACGGCTGAGGGATCACACCGACAGTCGGAGAGCACGCAAACTACCTGTGAAGGCATTTCGCGCGTCAATTCACAATCTTACTACAATATCCAATTATGTCAACCTAATTCCCGCTTTTTTTTGTTCTTGGGCTATTTCTCACGAGAAGCCATTGCCTGCGGCGACTGGTTCGCAGTGAGGTTGCAGCCCCGGCGGTCGGCACGTACGACACGCTCAATACCCGAGCGCAACGCTTCCGGAGAATCGGCTTGCTGGACGGGAACACGACAAACAAAGTATACTCGACACTCACACTACACAAAAAAGGAGTGATGTAGAATGAGACGATTTATTGTGCTTGCATTGGTTTTCGCGTTTCTAACGCCAATGGCAATTCTTGCCTCCGCCGGCGAAGAGGACACCGCACCAGCAGAGCTTGCGGTCATGAACTGGAGTCTGGGAACCGCAGGTCCCAAGACCATGGACCCGGGTCTGAACGGTGCATCCGACGGCGGTGACATCATCAGCAACACCTTCGAGGGCCTGTTCCGCGAGAGGAGCGGCGAAGTCATCCCCGGCATTGCCGAAAGCTATGACCTCTCCGACGACGGCCTCGTGTACACCTTCCACCTGCGCGAGTCCAAGTGGTCCGACGGTTCGCCCCTGACCGCACACGACTTCGTATACGGTTGGAAGCGTGCGATTGATCCCGCAACCGCATCCGAATACGGGTGGCTCTGGCACTACACCAACGTGGTGGGCTCAGAGGAAGCGAATGCCGGCGAAGCCGATCTGGAAGATGTGGGCATCCGCGCGGTTGACGACTACACCTTTGAGGTGATATTGAAGTCGCCGGCCGACTACTTCGCGTCGCTCTCCAGTTTCTACCACTTCATGCCGGTGAAGCAGTCCTCCGTTGAGCATGCAGACGGTGCCGAGGGCGCCTGGGCACAGAAGCCGGACATCTTCGTCAGCAACGGTCCCTTCGTGCTTACTTCATACACGATTGGTGGTGGCCTGACCCTCGAGAAGAACCCGTACTACTGGGCCGCGGACGAGGTGGGCATCGACGTCATCAACGTGAAGTTCATCGACGTCGCATCCACGGCATACACCGCCTACCAGGCAGGTGAGCTGGACTTCCTCAGTGACGTACCTCCGGCAGAGATCCCCAGGTTGCTCGCAGAGAACCCCGAGTTCTACGCGTTACCGCTGCTTGGTACCTACTACTACAACTTCAACATGGATCTGGATCTCTTTGCTGATTCCCGCGTGCGCCGCGCGCTCGCGTACTCCATTGACCGCAAGGCGATCACCGAAGTGTTCGGTGACGGACGTGTTCCGGCCGGCGGATTCATTCCTCCCGGCATGCCGGACGAGCAGGGACGCGACTTCTTCGAGACCGCCGGGACCTACGGCATCTCACTGGATGACAGCTCCTACGATCTGGCAAAGGACCTGCTTGCAGAGGCTGGCTATCCGAACGGAGCAGATTTCCCCGAGTTTGTGCTGATGTACAACACCAGTGAAGGTCACCAGCTCATAGCGGAGATGGTGCAGGAAATGTGGAAGACCAACCTCGGAATCGAGTGTACGCTTGAGAACCAGGAATGGGCCGTGTTCCAGGACACCCGCAAAGAGGGTGACTACGAGATCGCCCGTGGCGGTTGGCTCACCGACTTCCTGGATCCGATGGGTCTGCTTGCCATTTTTGTTGACGGCAACACCTACAACGATCCCAACTACAACAACCCGGCATACAATTCGGCGATGGCTACCGCATCGGCCACTTCCGGGGCGGATCACTTCGACGCTCTCTATGAGGCGCAGGATCTTCTCATGAACGACATGCCGATCATCCCGGTGTATCACTACACCGACACGTTCCTCTCGAGCCCTCAGCTTCAGGGTGTTGACCGGAGCATGCTTGGAAGTATGGACTTCAGTCGCGCGTACATGGTGCGTAACTAGTTAGCCTTCCTGAGAGCTGCCCCAGTGGGGCAGCTCTTTTTTTCAAGAGCCGGAACAATCGGGCCAATCTCTGTTTCGGGCTAAGGAGTTCTTTGCATGGCAAGCTACTTCCTCAGGCGGTTTCTGTACTCGATCCTGACGATCTTTCTGATTGCGACTGTTACATTCTTCATGATGCACTCGATTCCTGGTGGCCCATTTACCCGGGAACGGCCGGTGCCCGACGAGATCATGCGAGTGCTGAACGAGAAGTACAACCTGGACGCCCCGCTTTACGAACAGTACTACGACTACATGAAAGGTCTGATCACCTTTGACTTCGGGCCCTCATTCTCGAAGATTGGTACGTCGGTAAACGACCTTATATCCTCCGGCTTCCCCAGGACGGCGAAAGTGGGCGCCCTGGCTTGCTTGCTCATCGTTGCGGTCGGGATACCGATAGGCATCATATCCGCACTCAAGCAGAACCGGCCGATTGATTACACTGTCATGTTCATGGCCACTCTCGGAGTGACGATACCGAGTTTTGTGCTCGCAACAATCATCATATTCTTCTTTGCCGGCAAGCTCGGATGGATACCTTCATTCGGCCTGGAGACATGGAGGAGCTACCTGGGCCCTGTCCTTGCGCTTAGTGGCTATTCCCTTTCGTTTGTTGCCCGGCTCACGCGCTCCAGCATGCTCGAGGTACTCCGGCAGGACTATGTCCGCACTGCTCGGGCAAACGGGCTGAAGGAACTCTCGGTCATTGGAAAACATGCAGTGAAAAACGCCATTATCCCGGTCATTACGTACATGGGCCCAACCGTCGCGGCAATAATGACCGGTTCATTTGTGATAGAACGCATCTTTGCAATACCCGGCATCGGTCGATACTTCGTCGAAAGCGTGTCAAACCGCGACTACACGACGATCATGGCAATAACAGTACTCTATGCATCGTTCTACGTGATCATGGTGTTGCTGGTGGATGTCGCCTACGCCCTCGTTGATCCCCGGATCCGATTTGAGAAGGAGACGCACTAATCCATGGATGCATCTCAATTCACCTTTGTCGACCATTCGACGCTTGATGAGGCTGAACCCGCTCGTCAGAGCCTGACCTATTGGCAGGATGCCTGGAGGCGGCTGAAGAAACACAAACCTGCAATGGCGGGTCTGGTCGGGGTCATAATTGTTATCCTTTTTGGTTTTGTTGCTCCGCTCTTCACCTCGGTCTCGTATTCAGATCAGACAATCGACTACTCGAATCTTCCTCCGCGGCTGACCATCTACGAGATTGCGGACGACTACTACGTGTTTCTCACCAAGGATTACAAACTCCTCCGGGTGTCCGGACGCGGCCACATCCTGGGCCGGCTGGACAGAATTGAGCAGGATGCTGTAAACAAGCTCTACACCTATTCCGATGGGAATCTCGACGTTGTCCTGGATTTCGGGTACAACCTTTTGCCCGGGAAGATGGACAGTCCGTTTGACTATTCGTTCACGGTTGACGGCCCCGAGGTAACCTCGCCGGCGAAGAAGGTATTCAACAAGACATATCCGGCCGGCAGCGATTCCCTCGGGCGAAACCTCCTGGTACGCGTGATGTACGGAGCGCGGATTTCACTCACCGTTGCGTTCGTGGCATCAATCGTGAACCTGTTAATTGGGGTCGCGTACGGAAGCCTGGCGGCCTATGAAGGCGGACGGACAGACATTATCATGATGAGGATCGTTGACATCCTCAACTCGATTCCCCTCGTGCTCTACGTCATCCTCATCATGGTTCTCGTGGGGAACCGTGGCCTGTGGACAATGATCATCGCCCTGGGAAGTGTGTACTGGGTAGTGATGGCCAGGTTGGTCCGTGGCCAGGTTTTGAGCCTCAAGGAGCAAGAGTTCATCCTGGCCGCTCGGGCGTTGGGAGTACACCGGAGGAACATCATCTTCCGTCACCTGGTGCCGAATGCGATCGGCCCCATCATTGTTTCCATGACCATGATGATCCCGGCCGCCGTGTTCACCGAGTCGTTCATCAGCTTCATCGGCCTGGGCGTGTCTGCACCGATGGCTTCCTGGGGAACGCTGGCGAACAATGCGCTTACGGGTCTCCTTTCCTACCCGTACCAGTTGTTCTTCCCATCGCTGGCAATTGCATTCACCATGCTGTCGTTCAACATGCTCGGTGACGGTCTCAGGGATGCCCTGGATCCGCGTCTGAGGAAAGGATAGGTACCGGAATGAGCACCCTGCTTGAAGTCAAGAATCTGAAAACATCCTTCTTCACCCATCTCGGAGAGATCCAGGCGGTGCGCGGCGCGTCGTTCACCCTGAATCAGGGCGAAGTCCTCGGCATCGTTGGAGAGTCCGGGAGCGGCAAGAGTGTGACAGCGCTCTCCGTCATGGGCCTGATTGAAGAGCCCGGCAAGATCAAGGAAGGGGAAATCCTCTTTGAGGGCCAGGACCTGACCAGGTACAGCAACTCCCAAATGTCGGAACTTCGGGGCAACGAGATTTCCATGATCTTCCAGGACCCCATGACATCTCTCAACCCCGTGTACACCATCCAGAATCAGATGGTCGAGGTGCTGCGCCGGCACCAGAAGATAGGCAAGGCGGAGGCGCGAAAGCGGGCAATTGAGATGCTGCGTCTCGTCGGGATTCCGGAGCCGGAGAAACGGATCAAGAACTATCCGCACGAGTTCTCGGGTGGCATGCGACAGCGTGTGATGATCGCAAACGCCCTGTCGTGCGGGCCCAAGCTCCTCATCGCAGATGAGCCCACGACGGCGCTCGATGTCACTATTCAGGCTCAGATTCTGGACCTGATGAACGAACTGAAAGAGCGGATCAACGCGGCAATCATCCTGATCACTCATGACCTCGGCGTTATAGCCGAAGTGTGTGATCACATCGTAGTGATGTACGGCGGAAGCATCATGGAGACGGGGACGGAGAAGGACATCTTCTACAATCCCCAGCATCCCTACACCAACGGACTGCACAAGTCCATTCCGAAGATGACCACCGAACAGAAGAGCCGGCTGATACCCATCAGAGGAACGCCACCCGATCTGCTGCACCCTCCCGCCGGGTGCCCGTTCTCGGCGCGCTGTCCCCACACCATGGCGGTCTGTCTGGAAGACGCTCCGCCGACCTATGGCATAAGTGACACGCAGACTTCTGCATGCTGGTTGATGGATGAGAAGGCACCAAAGGTGGACAACTATGTCTCTGGAGGCAAAGGAATTGAGTAGCCAGAGCCCATTGCTGGAAGTGAAAGGCCTCAGAAAATACTTCGAACTTCGGACCGGCCTGCTGAACTCCCGGAAGTCGTATCTCAAGGCCGTTGACGGGATCTCGTTCGAGATCAGAAAAGGTGAGACCTTCGGCCTGGTGGGTGAGTCAGGTTGTGGCAAGTCCACCACCGGACGGACCATCATCCGGCTGTATGAGGCGACCGGCGGCGAAGTGATGTTCGACGGCGTTGATCTCACCACGCTACCGGAAAAAGAGCTCAGGCCTTATCGGAAACGAATTCAGATGATCTTCCAGGACCCTTACGCTTCACTCAATCCCCGGATGACAGTGACCGACATCATCGGGGAGGGAATCCAGATCCACAATCCGTCAACGGCGCAGGCTCGTCAGGAAGTCATCTACGATCTGCTTGCCCGCGTTGGCCTCAAACGCGAACACGCGAACCGTTACCCGCATGAGTTCTCCGGCGGGCAGCGCCAGCGAATTGGAATTGCGCGGGCGCTCGCCGTGGGCCCGGAACTCGTGGTCTGTGACGAACCGATTTCGGCACTGGATGTTTCGGTTCAGGCACAGGTCGTGAACATGCTCGAGGACCTTCAGGACGACATGGGCCTCACGTATCTGTTCATTGCCCATGATCTGTCCATGGTGAAACACATCTCCGACCGCATCGGCGTCATGTACCTCGGGGTCCTGATGGAGGTCTGCGGAAGCGAGGAACTCTACAGCAATCCGACTCACCCCTACACCAAGGCGCTCCTGTCGGCCATTCCCATTCCGGATCCCGAGCTCACCAGGAAGAACAAGCGAGTCGTTCTGAAGGGTGATGTGCCCAGCCCGATCGATCCACCGGTCGGCTGTCGGTTTGCGTCACGATGTCCGGTTGCCACGTCGATTTGTCGTGAGGAGACGCCCGAGCTACGGGAGATGGGATCCGACCACTTCGCGGCGTGCCACAACATTTAGCGCAAGACGGACGGGAACCCCGATCGTCCATATGAGCTCCAGGATCAGGTACAGGCCCGTTTACTCCCTATCTGAACTGTTCCGTGTCGTGATACGGTTGCCCGAGAGGAGGCGCGAATGAGTTCAAACCCGGTGTTCTTCTGGGAGATCAACGCACACGATGGGGAGAAGCTCTCGGCGTTCTACAACGCGGTATTTGACTGGGGGACGGAGGCGGACGACTCCGGCTTTCACCTGACCCGTTCGGTTGATGAGGACGGACAAGGTATTGCCGGGGGCATCTTTACGGGTAAGGGACAAATTCCTCCACACCGGGCGCTCTATGTTCGCGTGGACTCGGCAAGTGAGTCCCTGGACCGTGCGCGCGAGGCCGGTGCCAAAGTCCTCCTTGAACCATTTGAAGGTCCGAATGGCAACACCCTTGCCTTCTTTGAGGACCCCGAGGGTCACACGCTTGGCCTGGTCCAGAAGAACTAGCACGTTGGCGGAGACCTTCCGCCGGGAATAGCCCAGGCTGGAACTGGACGAGGGGAAAGAGATTCACATTTGATCGACTGATGATACGTTTACTCATTCCCCGCGTCACCGTTCGCGCGACCGGCCGGATTCGTGGGCGCGGGATCGTAGATTGAACCCACATTTGCACGCAACCCCGGCCCCACTTGGCACGGATTGTGCTTCTTCCTCTGTGTCTCAAGACAAATGGAGGAATCAATGAAACAGAGACCAAATGCCTGGATCAACATTGCGGCGTTCGTCGCAGGGATCGTATCGGGAGTCTCCGGAGTCGTCCTGTGGCTCATGCCCTCGGGTGGCTATCGCGGCGGGCGTGGGCTTGCTGCGCCGCCGACCGCGCTCGGACTCAGTCATGACCTGTGGAACGATCTGCACGTCTGGGGCAGTGTAGCACTGGTTGCCCTGGTCCTTGTCCACCTGGTCGTGCACTGGTGCTGGATCAAGAAGCTGCCGAAGATACTTTCCAAACCGAAGAAGAAAGCGACATTGACCGCGGTCGCCGGCGACGGCGTCTGTGAGGTCAACGCAGGGTAGCGGATTCAGGAACAAGTCGGCCGCGATTCGGTGTTGTATAGTTAACACTCACCTGGGGGATGGAATGAGACACTATCAGTACGCGATCGTACTCACCGCCGCGCTCATCGTGGGCCTTTCGGGCTGCGTCAGCACGGAACTTGCTTCCTACGATTTTGATGACCTGGCGATGACCGTTGATGCCCGTGTTGCTCCGGATGCGGAGATTGATGCCTCCTACTCGATTGTCGTGGACCCGGACGATCCGGTGCGGACGGCCTTGAGCATCGGAAGCTCCCTGGCAAAGGCCAACCAGGTGGCCCAGGTGGAGTCCAAGCTGCGAGAGGCTCTCCGGGAAACTGACATGCGCGCCATTGTTGAGGACGAGCTCGTTGAGTTCGTACAGACAACGTTCGATGCTCGTGTGGTCGAGAATCGACGGGCGGCTGATCTGCAGCTTCTGATCGATGTCGAAAGCTACGGCATTGACGCCGGCGGCCCGGGCTCGGGGATCGAGTTCCAGCTGTCGGCTGTCGCGATGCTGTTTGATCTGAGAAGCGGGGATCGAATCTGGCGGACCAGCGAATCGGTGAGTGAGCCGGTGAGCGGGGATGTCTTTGGTCTGCCGCCGGTGGCGGGCAACGTCCTGTCCGCAGTCAGACTCTCGGAGCTGACTGAGAAAGAGATTGCCGATGGCCTTGAGCGACTGGCGCGCGACGCGGCCTGGGACATCGGTCTGGAACTGGAGCGCGACATCTACCGTGCGCATCGCGCGCTTGATTGACACCCGCCCGATCATCAGTAAACATCAACGCCATGCGATGGATGAATGGCGTTGAGTGGATCAAGTCGGTGTGGCAGTTCGCGGCGCGCGTGGGGAGAAGGTTCTTCGCCGACGCATGTTCCGGCCGTGCCGCAGGCCTCGCGTTCAGCACCCTCTTCGCGCTGGTTCCGCTCAGCGCGTTCGTTGTTGCAGTCCTCTCCGCATTTGGCGCCTTTGATCCGTTGATCGAGGAGGCGCAGCAGGCCCTGATAGAGCAGCTGGTGCCCGCCGTTCACGAAGAAGTGTTTGCGAGCATCCGGCAATTCGCCTCAAACACGCGCGCACTCGGGTTCCTCGGGCTGTTCATCTTTCTCGCTACGGCGATCCTGTTGCTACGGAACATCAAGATATCCTTCAATGCCATCTGGAGATTCCGAAGCCGACGCGGCGCGTGGGCGAAAGTCGCTTCGTACACGAGCATCATCGTCATCGGCACCGCGCTCTTGTCAGCGAGCTTTGCACTCGGGCCAGGCGTACAGTCCGTGATCGAGGCCACTTTCCCCGATGCCGCGGAGGCCACATGGCTTCGCAGTTACCTCCTGCCCCCGTTCTTCCTCTTCTTGGCGGTATTTTCGCTGAACATTCTGGTTCCGGCCGGCAAGGTCAAGCCGGGAGGTGCGGCGCTCGGCGCGGTCATTTCGGTGATTGTCTGGGAGTTGGCCAAACGGATATTCGTCTTCTGGTCGACATCGGTCATGCGATTCAGCCTCATCTACGGCTCTCTGGCGGTATTGCCGATTTTCCTCATTTGGCTCTATCTCACCTGGTTCTTCGTTCTCATTGGGGTGGAGGTGTCCTACCTGTTCCAGCATCGTCGCGAGAGTCGGTCGGACGAAGACACCCGCGGGATTGACGGGCCGGTCTCGGTAGTCATTGGCCATTGCGTGGCAACGGCGCTCGAGATCGGTCGGCGGCATCGGGACGGGACTCCGGCCCTCAACGCGGACGAGTTGGACTATCGGCTTGGCGCGGCCATGGCGGCTCGGGTCCGCACGAGCCTGGCCCGAAGCGGCCTGTTCCTGGATACCGACCACGGCATGCTGCCTGCGCGGGGCATGAGTTCGATCTCGGTCGGGGACCTTGTTGCGGCTGTGATCGAGGGCTCACCGCACGACCCACACGCTGCCGGCACGTCCGGGGCGGATGACGCGCAGGACGCAGCGTCCAGATTGCTGGCTCTGTGGCGTGAGAATCCGGCCATTCTGCTCACTGACGACCGTGTTATGGGTTCTATCAACCAGCCGGAGAGTTCACCCGTCCAGGCTGAGGGAGACCGGCACCAAATTTCCTGAACGGTTCTCGGAACCTCAGTCGTTTCATCTCACAGCAACCGGTCGCCGGACGAGCAGGTACCCGTTCTCGAGGCCCTGCGAGATGGTGAGGGCCAGCGCGGCTACCGTTACTCCGACCATCGGTAGAAGCGACCCCGCGAGGATGCAGAGGAACAACGCAACGCTGTAGGCGATCACGCCTTGAGCGAGTATTGTCGTGCGGTTGGCGGTGACGTAGCGTGCGCGATACCACGCCTTGTATGTCATCAACGCGGGCACTGCGGAGAGGATGAGCACCGGCACGGTGGTGAGCGGCAGGAGTGACCCGCCAAGGCCGCTCACGACACGGAACCACCAGTTTCCGATTGGCGTGAGTGCGGTAAGCAACATCAAGGCGCTGAGTGAGACTGCGAGGACAAGCGTGAACCGTGAGAGTCTGGAGAAGCTCTGCGGGCTACGATTGAGCAGGGCAATCGCGGTCTCCTGGTGCGAGAGCGCAATGGAAGTGAACAGGAACATGTAGGCGTTGACCACCGGCCAGACGGCAAGCGATCGGGCTGGTTCAAGACTCCGAGCGATGCCAAAGGTCAGGACAGGCTGCGCGGTGAGGAAGACGATTGTCGTGAGCGAGAGCGGAGCGTAGAAGCGTAGCAATCCTCGCCAGCTGTAGGTCCTGTCCCCTTCAGTCGGTTCCTTGAGGGTCCGCGTCACGAGAACCCGGTTGAGCAGGCCTGTGGTGATGGCCGCGACGATTACCCCGGAGGACAACGCGATTGAGGCCAGCATCGCGCCGGACACCCGGCCGGACACGTATCCGATTGCGAGTACAACAGCAATGAGCCCGAGCCGGGAGATCATCGTGATCGGCACAATCCAGGTCTTACCGTGCCTGATGAGCACGCCCTGCCACAATCTGCGGTATCCCACGGCCGTCGTGAAGGGCGTCATGATAATGAAGGGAATCCGGCTTGCCTCGGTGACTTCCGGCGGTACGTTGAGAAGTCCGGTGACAATGAGATCGTACAGCGGGGTCAGTGCCACGAGGAGGTGGATTGCGGTGAGCACAATGCCCATGAGGTGCATGAACCGCAGGAGCATTCGATAGTTCGCTGCGTTGTCGGCGATTGCAGTGGCCGCGGCGAGCATCTGGATGATCGGGCTCTCTATGACAAGCGAGAGGACAAACACGACGCCGAACGCCGCCAGATTGGTCTCCGCGTCCGGAAGACGAGCGATGATCGCGTTCAGTGCCGGTTGCTCCGCGGCCATCATGATCCACATCATGCCCAGCGGCAGCCAAAAGACGAATATCTCCGAGTACGACAAGAGACGAGAACTGTCATTCAATGTTGTTGCGGGCTTGCGCTGTGACGCTGACATAGTCCCCTAACGTAGAGTTCAGTCGGTCTCGGGTCAATGGAGACCTCACGACAAGCGTTGTACGACAAAAAACGGGCCCCGAGTGGGGCCCGCAAAGGAGAGGGCAGGGTGTCTTGCTCAGCCGCGCCAACCCCGAGGGGCGGATGACGTGCTCCCGATGATTTCGTCGTACTGTTCGCCGGACAGGACGCTTGGCTCGTAGTCGTCGTAGAATCGATCTATCTGCGATACAAAAGCCCGCAGGTGATTGTAGCTGGCCCGCAAGAGGCTGTCGTAGATTGCATCGATGTCCTCATTGTCAGCTGCGGCCATGTCCACGACCAGATCCTCAATGTCCACCTCTTCAATCAGGGCACCGACGCGGAGAGCTTCTTCCAGACTCTCTGCTCCGCGTTCCACCAGGGTGTCATAGAGTGCCTGGAGCTCGGGATCGGTGAACTTGCCGGGCGTGAGGGCGGGATCTTCCAGGTTGTATCGATCAATAAGCGACAACATGCTGTCCATGTGCTGCTGCTCGCTTCGCGCGATATTCTCGAAGACCCGGTACTGCCATATGTCATTGAGCGCCAGGTAGACGTCGCGCGCCAGCTTCTCTTCCTCACGCAGGAAGAGGATGCTCGCCTCTTCAGCCGCGGAGAGCGGTGCCGGTTCAATGGAATCAAGCACGATCGGCATGTCTGCGACAGCCAGTGCTCCGGTTGCAAGAAGAAGAACAGTGGCAATCACAGCCACCTTCCCGTTAGTCGTCTTTGTCTTTCGGTCCATATCATCCTCCATTTTGGATAACCGTCTTGATGCTCATAGAGAAGCACAATCCGTGCCAACTTGGCCCCGCAGCGCGCATCGTTCACGTGCAACCGGCGGACCGGCGGGGCGCGTTGATATTTCTGAGTGAGAAGATCATGCATTCACATCTGTTGTGGGAAAGAAATGCCCATCCCGAATGAAACCCGCACTACCCGCGCTTCAACCTCCGGTATAGAATGCCGGAAGTCTATGCGATCATACAGCCGGCCGGTTACCGTAATCGGTGGAATGAATATGGACATCCATGTTACAGCCGATGCTCCAACCTACGAGCGGGGTACCTCCAATCCCGCCGGTGTTCGGCTGGCGCCAGGCGGCGTAGGGAGAAACATCGCCGAGAATCTGGCCCGCCTTGGAGTAGCGGTGCGGCTCCTCAGTGTTGCAGGTGACGACCTCATCTCAGATCGATTGGTTGCTGAAACCGGGGAGGCGGGCGTGGATGTAGCTGGCGTGGCGCGGATCCATGGTCAGTCCGGCATCTACGTGGCACTCCTGGACGGTGGCGGCGAACTGGACACTGCCGCATCCGACATGGCCGCCATGGACGGGATGAATGTCGATTTCGTTGAGTGCTGCCGAGCTCAGATCCGAGATTCGGCAATCGTGGTCGCGGACGCCAACGTTCCGGCGGCTGCGTTGCAGCGCGTCGTTGAGATCGCCAACGAGGCCGGCGTGCCGCTCATCCTGGATCCAGTGAGTGTGGCCAAAGCGCAACGGGTGGCCGGTCTCGTCGGGGCGGCATTCATCGTGACGCCGGACGCTGCCGAGGCGGCCGTGCTCGCCGGAGCATCCTCGCTCGAGACCCGGCACACCGTGGTCACCCTCGGGTGTGATGGCGCCCGCTGGACCGACCGCAGAACAGGCATGTCGGTCGGCATTCCTCCGCGCGAGGTGACAGTCGTTGACGTTACCGGCGCCGGAGACGCGTTTGTTGCGGGGCTCGTCGCCGCCCTGCACCATCGACATGAGATGCCCGAGGCTCTGCGAGTGGCTGTGGAGACGGCGGCCGTTGTCGCTGGGAGCCACAGTTGTACCCTCACGCCCGACGAGAGCGTTGAGATCCGAAATCGATTGAGAGGAGAATGAGATGGGACAGAAATCGACATACATCGAGGTTGGTCCGGAGGTCGGCGACGCCATCGCAGATGGCGCGGCTGTGGTGGCTCTGGAGTCAACGATCATTTCTCACGGGATGCCCTATCCGAAGAACATAGAGACAGCGCGCGAGGTGGAGGCGGTGGTTCGTGCCGCGGGTGCGGTCCCGGCGACCATCGCCGTGATGGATGGACGCTTCAGGATCGGTCTCTCGGCGGAGGAGCTCGAAGTCCTCGCGAAATCAGCAGACGTTCTCAAGGCGAGCCGGCGGGATCTGGGTGTCGCATTCGCGCGCAAGCTGACCGCCGCCACCACGGTGGCAACCACCATGATCGGCGCGGCGTGGGCGGGGATTCGAGTCTTCGCGACCGGTGGGACCGGTGGGGTGCATCGTGGCGTTGAGCAGACGATGGATGTTTCGGCAGACCTGCAGGAACTCGCCCGTACCGGGGTAGCCGTTGTCAGCGCCGGCGTAAAATCGATCCTGGATATTCCGCGGACGCTTGAGTACCTGGAGACCATGGGTGTTCCGGTCCTCGGGTTCGAGACCCGGGAGTTTCCCGCCTTCTTCAGCCGCGAGAGCGGATCCCAGGTGGCACACCGCGTGGAGTCCGCCGCCGACGCGGCCGGCATTATGGCGGCACACTGGAACTCCGGCCTCGGAAGCGGTCTTCTCCTGGCAAACCCTATCCCGGCGGAGAGCGCGATGGATCCGGACTACATCGAGGGGGTCATTGCGCGGGCCGTGGCCGATGCGGAAGCCGCGGGGGTAGTCGGCAAGGATATCACGCCCTATCTGTTGGCCCGCATAGTGGAACTGACCGATGGCAAGAGCCTTGAAGCAAATATCGCGCTGGTGAAGAACAACGCCCGGGTTGCGGCCGAAGTCGCGTCAGCTCTGGCGGAAACTCCACGCTTGCGTTCCCCGGCGAATCGGGTTCGTTCGCCGGAATAGGAGATTCCCATGCGCGTACACTTCGACAGGTGGCAGGAGACCGTCGCAACTTACGAGAGTTGGTGGAAGGGAGAACTCGGCCGCCCGATCGTGAATCTCTCCTTAATCGACTCGCCGGATGTGGCGGAGGAACGACTTGGTCGGGCTCCTGAGCTTCCGTTTGAGACATTCACCGGCAGTTACCCCGCCGACGTCAGCCCTGAAGCCATTGTGGATCGGTGGGACTGGGAGCTTGCCTCGCGGCGCTACGTGGCAGACGGGTTTCCTTCCATCTGGCCGAATTTCGGTGCCGGAGTGGTTGCAGCCATGACCGGTTGTGAGATGCTGGTGCGGGAAGACACCATCTGGTTTGAACCGAAATCGATCGTGCCCTCCGGGGACCTGTCGATCGGTCCGGATGTGACGACGGCGGTGGCTCTCCGGATCGCGGATATCTACCGTCAGGCCGTCGCTCTGTGGGGCGGGGTCGTGCAGCTTGGCGCGACCGACCTCGGCGGAACCCTGGATGTGCTCCAGTCGCTCTTTCCGAGTCAACGCCTCGCCCTCGAACTGTACGACAGACCCGATGAGATGAATCGATTGATCTGGGAAGTCCATGCCGCCTGGTGGGCCCACTTTGATGCGTTTCAGGCTATCGTCGCTGAGACCAACCCCGGGTACACCGCCTGGACGCCACTCCTCTCTCGAGAGTCGTACTACATGCTTCAGTGCGACTTTGCCTACATGATCGGCCCGGATATGTTCGATGAATTTGTACTGCCGGAACTCACAGCGTCATGTGCGAGGCTCGGGCGGCCCTTCTATCACCTGGACGGTGAAGGTCAGCTCATTCACCTGGACAAGATTCTCGCGATACCCGGCCTTGCCGGGGTGCAGTGGATCCCCGGAGATGGGGCCGCGGATGTTCGTCACTGGCCTGAGATCTACGGGAAGATCCGCGATGCCGGGAAGCTCATCCAGCTGTTCGTCGGACAGAGCGAAGCCGGTCTCGAGATCCTCGATCTGCTCGCCGATCAGCTCGGCGATCTGAGTGGTGTGGCCATCATCGGGGATGTCCGGGCGGGCCTCGACGAGGAAGCCGCACGCAAGATTCTTGAGCGTCACGCAATACCCTGGCTCAGCCAGCCGGAGGCTGGCTGAGCCCGCAGTTCGCCGAAGGCGAACTGCATGGCCGTAACGAGGCCGCCCGAATCTCTATTGCAGGTTGAGTTCGACGTTGATACTGTCCCTGTTCCACGGCACAGTCACGACGACCGTCTCGCCGTTTTCGAACATCGCCGTGGTGTTGTCCGGCGGCAGAGGCGTTGTTCGATTTGGGTCCGCTCGTGACAGCCGCCGCCACCCGGCCGCTCTACCGCCGTTGATCTTCAGATCCGCGGCGATATCGCCCGGTAGGAGGTGAAATCGAACGGTGATGGAATCACGATGCGGCGGAGTAGCCCCGCGGGGGGTGGTGGCCGGGTCGGCGCCGAACGACAGTGATATGACATTGCCCCGGCGGGCCAGTGTGACTTCTGTATCGGCGGTGTCTCCCGACAGGTAGGCCACTGAGTGGCCGTCGTCTTCCACGAGCGTGAATCTGGCCTGGTTGTCGCCGTCGTGCGGGAAGACCTCGATTGTGAGATTGTCCCAGTAGCCGGTCGTTGTATGCTCGGCCACGGAGGTCAGCGGGACCACAGACCCGCATCGGGCGAACATCGGCATCTGCCTGATCCCCGCCTCGACCTTGATTTCGCCCGGCCCGGCGTGTATCGCCCCGGTCCAGAGATCGCGCCAGTTGCCGCCTGGGAGCCACACAACGCGGCCGGCCGGCGGCAGACGGGCCGGTTCGCTGAGTTCTTCCATGGTCAAGGTCACGAACGGCGCTCCTGCACCGTCGTGGCGGTGGACCACCGTCACATGGTGTGTTCCAGCGGTCAACGAGAGGTTGGCCTCGGTGTCTCCCCTGAAGAAGTGTCCGAAGATTTGGGGTCGGCCGTCGGTATCGACTGCTGCCTCCGAGCGTCCGCTCCCCGATAAGACGATCCGGTACCAGCCGTCCCGCCGGACCGCGAACGTGCCGTCCCAGGCGACGAGGAATCTTCGGCCCCATGCCATGCGTTTTTCCGACGCGTTGAGCAGGTTGATCCGAATCTCCGAATCATGCCCCACTTCGTCGGGCGCGGCCTCGGGCAATCTCATGCTCCCGAAGGTCTCGTCGTGGAGCGGTTGGTCAAACCAGACCCGCCGGCGGAGCGGCTGCGCAAACCGATGAGGGGCTACGCTCGGAGGTCGCTCGGTGCCGGCGACCACAGGAGCAACGAGCAGGGCATCACCGAGCAGAAACTGGCTCGACCGGGACCACACCGGCGCCTCGGATGCGACGAGGTCCATGCTCCGTTGCATGGGCGTTCCAGTCCGGTGTGCCTCATGGGCAAGTGAGTAGATATACGGCAGAAGCCGGTACCGCATGCGCACGTAATCACGGGATACCGACAGAGCCGTTTCGCCAAATCTCCATGGGTACCGAAATCGGTTGTGCGGGCCGCTGTGGAGCCGCAACGTCGGCGCCACCGAGCCCCACTGCAGCCACCGGACATACTGCTCAGGAGAAGGGAAACCAGTGTGTCCCCCGATGTCCGGCGCCGTGTAGGGACGCAGCTGCAAACCGTCATCGACGGAGTCCCGAACCGCCTCAGCGAGTGACGGCCAGTCTGAGTGAATATCGCCGGTCCACCAGATCGGGAACCGGTGGGCCGCCGGGTGCGGGGTCGTTATGCTCAGGATCGCCGGCCTCTCTCCGGGACGGTGGCCGGCGATGATGTCGGTGTAGAGGCGTTGTCCCCAGACCGCGCTCTCCAATCCGGGCGCCGGGCCGCGAATGATGTCACTCCAGTTCCGGTCGAACCACCACGTCGAAAGACCCATATCCATGATCCGGGTCAGGTTCTGCCGGCGATACTCAAGGAGTTCCGGCTGCAACGGTTCGTATCCCTTCGGCTCCGGGTGATCGTTGAAGACCGTGTGAAGCCCGCGACGCTTGCACTCGGCGAGGAATCCCGTCATGTCGGGGAAGAGCTCGGTGTTGATCTCGTAACCGCGGCTCGCACCCACCCGCCAGTCGGTGTCCACCACAAGACAGTCCAATGGAAAGCCCAGTTCGCGATACTTGCTCACTACCTCCAGGGCGGTCTTGTCGGAGTACGGGAAGTAGCGGCTGTGCCACAGCCCGAACATCCAGAGTGGCGGCACCGGAGTGTTGCCGGTCAACGACACAAACTGATGCCACAGGAGCTCAAGATCACCGTCGTAGACGCAGAGGTAGATGTCAGTGACACCTTCCTCCAGCCTCCACCCTGAATCCGGCCCACTGAACTCCGCAGGCGGTGGAAGGGCTCCCCATTCCGGCGGGATGACTCGCGGGTGATCGTGGAGAACCCACACGGCTCCCGTTTCCGGTGGTCTCGGTAGGCGGTCGGGCTCCGGTGGACGGCTCTGGAGGCCGGGGTCATCGGCTGCGCGCCAGAGGACATCTTCATCCCTGGCCAGCTCGAGAGACAGGACGAGGCCACCGGCCGGCGCACGGCTGTCTGTGGCGTCCAACTCGGCATTGCAGCGCACGACGAGGTCACCAAATCGGGCGACCGAGTTGTCCTCCTCGCTTGGATGTGAGCCGTTCAGATCCAAAACGACGTTCGCCGGCCCGCCTGCGTCTCCGTCCGGGTTCCCTGGTCGGGCGATGACAGTAAACGTCGGTTCGTCGCAGAAGGTGCCGTCCGGGCGACTCGTCTCGATCCGGATAATGCCCGGGGTCAGTGACTGGACACGCACACTCATCTCGAAGGTTCACTCCATCTGTCGGCGCTCACGAACGCGTCGAACATGATCTTCTTCTTCCAGAGGGGCACATTGATCGCCTCCCCGTTGCCGTAATCACCAAGGATGAAGCCGCCATCGTCAGTTCCCCAATGGCGGAGGAGGCTGTTTGCCTCCTTGATTATGGCCTCACCGTCTTTGAACGGAAGAGTTTTCTGGATGTCGCAGAGGGAGAGAAAGCATACCTTTCCAGAGTATTTCCGGCCGATCTCTTCGATTCCCAGCACGGTGGGTTGCTGAAGATTGAGCACGTCCACGCCCACGTCTATCAGGTCTCCAATAATCTGATTGATCTTGCCGCAGGAATGCAACCACACGTGCCATCCCGCTCTCTTGCATGCATCAAAGATCTTCCTGTAGCGCGGCTGAAAAAACTCGATCCAGAGCTCCGGGCTGATCATGAGGTTCTCCTCGGTTCCCCAGTCGTCTGTAAAAATGATGCCGTGAATCATCCCGGGAAAACGTTGCGATACGTTCTCGATAATTCTCTCATCGATCTCCACGATACGATCGGCGAGATCACCAACCTTCTCCTGCTCCAGGAGAAGATCGGTCAGAAGGTTCTGGAATCCGCGGAGGCTGTGCATCCTCTCGAACAACACCATGAAGATGTCGGTCAGCACGTACTTGTCCTCGCTGCCCGCGAAACGCGCGTCCATGCCTTCGTAGAATGCAGGATCGTCCGGGTCGGGCCAGCGGTAGGATTCCAGATGTCGCCAGCTGTCCAGAGGATGTATGGTAACCTGTCCCATATTCTTGACTTCGCTTCGAGACCACCCGCAATTCCATTCATCAAATGTCAGGCTCTGTGTGTGATCCCCGGTACCGATCTCATTCCATTTGATGCGATGCACATCCGAGACGCCGAATGCGTCAAAAATCACGGGGAGACGGTCGGGCTTCCGGAATTCAATCGCCGAGGCGACATTTTCCCTGCTGCTCTTCATGTGTGAGTTATCCTTTTATGGATCCCGCGACCACGCTTTCCATGATCTGCTCCTGCATAATGACATAGATCGTTATTGTCGGCAGGATGCTAATGACCAGTGCCGCGAACATCGGTGGGTAGTTGAATGTGAACATCTGGGTGAAGTATTTCAATGTGAGGGGAAGTGTTCTGTTCCGCTCGCTGGAGGTGAGCATGAGTGCGTAGAGCAACTCATTCCAGGATGCAATGAAGGTGAGAACCGACGCACTCGCGAGAACCGGCCTGGTCATGGGAAGGATCACTGACCAGAACGTTCTGAAGAAACCCGCACCTTCCAGATAGGCGGCCTCCTCCATTTCCGCGGGTATGCTCAGAAAGTAGCTTCGTAGCAGAAACAAGCATACGGGCATGGCGAAACCAGTGTAGACGAGGATGAGCGCCAGCTTTGTGTCGTATAAGCCCAAACCTTTGATAACGGTGTATACAGGC
>JAHOYX010000104.1 GCA_019038705.1 Spirochaetales bacterium | reverse complement strand
TTGAGGGTTGGTTGGTTAGAGTCCTATCCGGGGAGCCGGTTGTTTTTTAGGGCAAAATTTGGGGTGGAGATTGGCGGGTCAAGGGGTCCGTTTTTTGTGTCCCTAAGTCAGCTAGAAATTAAATGGTTACAGCCGATTGGTCGTTTGGGGATTCGATATTCTTAGAATCTCTCGCTAAACTCTGACCCACTAAATGATGCCGATTTCTGTCTGAGACTCTTGGATTCTCTGCTTTTCCAGTTTTCCAGCTTAACCCCATTTTGACCACCTTAAATGAGTATTCGTTGTTCGCCACCGGTTTACAAGGGCTCTGTAGATACGAATTTCCTACCTTTCTCGCATGTTAATACTTTCAGATATCTCCTCCGGGTTGATCAACCCCTTCATTCTGAGGTTTCATAAAATCGCCAACTGCTCCAGAGTCTGCTCTGTCGCGGGGTACGGCGGCTCCAGGTAGCGGTATGAGGTGATCGTGCAGACGGAATAAAAGGGAACAACATGACGCACCCAGATATCACTCGGGAAAAGTGTATCGAGTAGATCAGAACCAACATGTGATGATTGATAGAACGGGACAGCTCAAAACTAAACAAAAACCTTGGTTGTGTTGGTTCACCACGAAAGTTCATTGTGTTTAGACAGCAGTGACCATAAATAGAAATGGAAGCTGTCGTGGACAAGAGGATTGAGTAAGTCGAAAATGAGTGTTGAACAGGGTGAGAATGATTCGAAGTGAACGGGTGCGGCCTCTCGTTGAGCGGGTAAGGGGTGCTTATGGCTGACATCGTAGATACGGAAACCAGAAGTCGGATGATGTCTGCTGTCCGAGCCAAGAATTCTAAACTTGAGATCGCGGTACGACGTCGGCTCTTTGCCGCTGGATTTCGGTATCGATTGCATAGGAAAGGGTTGCCTGGAACCCCAGACCTGGTCTTTGCAAAATACCAAGCAGTTCTTTTCGTGCATGGATGCTTCTGGCATTATCACGGATGCCACCTTTCCAAGATACCAAGTACTCGCTCATCCTGGTGGAAGGAGAAGCTTGAGGCGAACAGGCGGCGTGATTCCAAAGTTATGTCCGAGTTGCGAAATCTTGGCTGGCGGGTTTTAATCGTTTGGGAATGCAGTTTTCGCAAATCGAAGATCGATCGGAAAAATGCATTGGATAGCATTGCAGAGCAAGTGGGTTGCTTTCTGAAGTCGGAAAAGAGGTTGCTCGAGATTCCGAGATTAAAGCAACGAACACAAAAGTGATAGTTTCGAAAAAAGGCGATACACATGGCTGGAGCACGAAGAGGCAAGAATGAGTTCAAACGAATACAGCTTAGGATGCATCCCCGGGTGTTCGCCGCTCTGGGGGCTGATCTTGTAACCAACGATGTTGTGGCCGTTATTGAACTGGTAAAGAATTCGTACGATGCATTTGCACAAAATGTTTGGTTGCGGTTTGGCGAGGACCCTTCCCTGGGAACTTTTTTGGAAATCGAAGACGATGGCAATGGTATGACCCGAGAGATCATTGAGGAAGCGTGGTGTGTTGTTGCCACTCCCTTCAAAGAGCAAAACCCGGTAGTCGGAAGAGGGAAGAAGGCCCGTCGCGTTGCCGGAGAGAAGGGACTTGGTCGACTCTCTGTTGCGCGACTTGGAGACCGTCTTCACATGTTTACGCAGTCTCCTGGAGAACCCTGTTGGGAGGTCAAAGTCAACTGGACCGATATCTCGGCTGGAGATGATCTTTCTAGCAGTTTCGTCGAATGCAGACAATGTTCTAAAGCTTCACCATTCAAGAAGTCTGGTACGCTTCTAAGGATACATTGCCAGAAAGCACATTGGGGAGATAACCACGTTTCTGATTTGCAGGACAATTTGGCCCGTTTAATATCACCGTTTTCAGACAAGGGTGATTTTAATATCTTTCTGACCGGCTTTGTGGATGACAAAGCAGGAGAGGTGCAAATCAGTTCTCCAGAGTTTTTGTCATGGCCCAAGTATCTGATTAAAGGAGAAGCTGATTCGGAAGGTAAGGTCACAGGAGTTTACAAGTTCAGGTCAATCATAGATGGGGCTAAACGAAATTCGAAAGTGAATCTTTCGTGGGAGCAAATATATTCTAGAATTGCCGATAAAGAAAAATATGAGTTCTGTGCTGAGAAGGCGCATTGTGGGCCTTTTTCTTTCGAAATCCGGGCATGGGACATTTCGGGCGGTGATACGCAAGAAATCTCCGAGCGGTTTGATTTCCAGAAAAGTCTGATTCGTGAGGCCATTCGCGTTCACAAAGGGATCACTGTATATAGGGACCGTATTCTTGTTCTTCCCAAATCTGAAAATGCCAGAGATTGGTTTGGGCTTGACCTCAGGCGCGTCAGCAAGGTCGGAACCCGGTTAGCCACGAACCAGGTTGTCGGGTTTATATCGATATCGGCCAAAGATAATCCTGGTATCCAGGACACCAGCGATAGAGAACGTCTTGCCGCATGCTTGGAGGTTGGGGAGTTCGAGGAGATTATCAAGGCTGTTATCGGAATACTCGAAAATGAAAGGGATCAAGATCGAATCAAAATAGATATCGAGAAGCCGATGGATGATCTGTTTGAGGGGTTGTCCGCAGAGGAGCTCGTTGCGGAGGTCATCGCTCTTTCAGAAGAAGGTGCAGATGCTGCGGAAGCGGTCCCGTTGCTTCGTGCATTCAGCAGCTCGTTGGATACAGCTCGAAAGACCATTCAGGAACGGTTTGTTTTCTATAGCCGTTTGGCGACGGTTGGTACTATTGCCCAGATGCTTGTTCATGAGATCCGTAACCGTACGACGGCCTTTGGCAGTTTCCTGGATTTTATCAAGAGCAGGTTTGGGCCTTTCAAGGACAGAGAAATCGAACAAGCATATAGACGTACAGACAACGCGGTGAATGCACTGGAACGGCTCGCGGACACGTTCGCCCCTCTTGCGAGTCGCTCTTTCAGACGTCGAAAGCGACAATCTGTTCTTGAAACACAGATCAGGGAGTGCTTGTCATTACTAGAGGCGGAGATCAAGTCCAAAAAAGTTAAGTGCACGGTTCCCATCTCCGAAACAATCGTGGCAGTTGATCCAGGCGAGCTTGATGCAATAATCTTAAATCTGATAACTAATGCTCTATATTGGATGGCAGAGACCTCAAAGGAGAATCGTGAACTGGTGTTCCATCTTACGCCGATTAGTGAAGGGAGCAGAATGCGTGTTTGGGTGCACGATACAGGGCCTGGGATCGATTTGGGTGATGAAAAAAAGGTTTTCTGGCCCGGCGTTACGAGAAAGCCGGGGGGGATTGGAATGGGGCTTACTGTTGCGTCCGAGTTGGTTGCTATTTATGGGGGACGCATGACTGCCAAGCACCCCGGTACGAAAGGCGGAGCGTCTTTTGCCTTTGATCTTCCTCTGCGCAAGTAGGTTAATATTGGGAACGGAGATGACATGACAATGAAGCTGTTGTTTATCGAGGACGAGTATGAACATGTTGAGCCTGCGATTGAACTGATAAAAAAAGAATATGATAACCCACAATGCAAAGTCGTCGCATTTGATGTTTCTGAAGCAGCTATTCAATCATTACAACCCGACGTTGTGATTCTCGATCTATTGAATAACGGATCAACTCCTGAGGCTAGTTCAGACGGAATCGCAACTCGTAATTACATATGGGACAATTATTTCTGTCCCATTATCGTATACTCGGCTCAGCCGGGTATTCACGATGATCGATATGAAGAACATCCATTCGTGAAAAGTATTCAAAAGGGGGCTGGTAGTGATAAGGAGGTACTAGCCGCGCTTGTTGAGTTGGTACCTCACGTTGAGGCTCTACAGGGAGCTGCGAGTTATGTGAGGCATTCGTTTTCGTGCGCCATGAGGGAGGTGGCGCCCATTGCCTTTGGATCTATCGAAGATCCAGAGAAGCGAAACGAGGCGATAATGCGCGCAGGTAGGCGACGTCTGGCTGCCCTGATGGACGGAATCTCCGGTGATGCGGTTGGGCTAGCTTGCTGGGAGCAGTATTTGTGCCCTCCGGTTTGCGAGGATACCCAGCTAGGAGATATCCTGAGGGAAATGGATGGAGATCCTTGTGATCCTAATTGTTTTCGGGTCGTATTAACACCCTCTTGCGATCTTGTGGGTTCTGGGGGCCGAAAGCCCAAGGTCGCTGAAGTGCTGACTGCCCGTTGTGGCTCGATCGAGCAGGCTTTGGAAAAAATCAGTAGGATCCCCGGCAAAAAAAAGGTTGATGAATTCAAGGAACGTCTGTCAGTTGATGTTCTGACACAAGGTTACTATGGATCAATACTACCGTTCCCATGTTTATTGGATAAGATTCCGCCGATGGCGGCCGATATGCGCGAATTGGAACTTACCCCCATGGGGGATATTGGCTTTCCGGACAAGCGTTTCATTAGAGTTGCTTCCATAGATAGCCCGTTCCGGGAACTGGTCTCTTGGGCTTACCTGCAGATTGCGTGTCGTCCAGGATTGCCTGATAGGGATCTCAAACAATGGGCAGATGAAATTCTAGTGAATTCGAAACCAAAGAACTAGAAAGTGGTGACGGAGTATTATGAAAGCCTTTGATTTCTTTTGTGGGGCAGGAGGTATGACTCGCGGTTTGCTTGATGCAGGGATTGCAGTCGTTGCAGGTTATGACGTGGACGAGGAATGTGAACATACATATGAGCATAATAATCCAGGTGCTCGGTTTATCGCGGCAGACATCAGAAAAATCGGGATAGAGGATTTTCAGGGCATGGGTAATCTGCGCAAGTTCGATGACGTGCTGTTTGCCGGGTGTGCCCCATGTCAACCCTTCAGCACGCAACGTAAGGGGAGTGGGCGACGTCATGATGCAACATTGCTTGGAGAATTCGGCCGCCTGGTGGAGGCTGCATTGCCGGGGTATGTACTTATAGAAAATGTTCCAGGTATTGCAAAAGTTCGCGGGTTTAGTACTTTTCGTCGCTTTCTCCATATGCTGTCAGCAAATGGATATCGATTCATATATGGTGTTCTTGATGCAAAGCATTTTGGTGTTCCGCAGAATCGACGGCGTCTTGTTTTACTCGCGACGAGACACTTGCAACCAACGTTGCCTGGATCAAAATATGGAACCTCGCTGCGACCCTTCAAAACGGTACGACAGGCTATCTACCATTTTCCCGCTATTGGCGCTGGCGAGTGCCATCCAATAATTCCGAACCATGTTGCAGCGGACATCGCGGAGATAAACCTAAAGCGTCTACGACAAACACCGCATAATGGCGGGGATCGAAGATCTTGGCCTAGTCATTTGAGGCTGGAATGCCACAAAGGAAATTATAAAGGCCATACTGACGTATATGGGCGTATGTACTGGAAGAGACCAGCTCCAGCTTTGACGGGGCGCTGTCACAGTATTTCCAATGGTAGATATGGTCACCCAGAACAGGACCGGGCAATTTCACTGCGCGAAGCTGCAGCAATACAGTCATTTCCTGATGGCTATGTATTTTTTGGCACCAACAAGCATATCGCTATGCAGATAGGCAATGCGGTTCCTGTTAGATTGGCTGAACACCTCGGGAAACATATTCTTCATCTGGAAGCCAGCAGGATATAAGGAGCGGATAAGTGCATGAGCCACAATAGATGTCGGCCGTATCCTGGGTCCTGCGAATAGGTTTTTCCTCACGACTTGTAGACGTCATTCGCTCTTTGGAGAATTCTGTCTCTGCCGTAAAGGGCAGCTAATTCATTCCATTCCAACCAACCCTTGAACCGTTTCTTGGTCTCCGGCTTCGCTTGGTACTTGCTTGAAACAAGGGCCAGTAGAACGACGCTTTTTACTTCTGTCAGTTTCTCAACCTGTTTTTCGTCATCGTCAAATGAAGCCATTTGTTTTTCAGAAAACCCATCATGGGCTTTGGCCTCAATGATCACGATGGCATCGTCAGAAAATAGACAGAGGTCGAAAGTTCGCTTAGGGGAAATAAGTTCGCCTTGCTTGTTTCGGTGGTTCCAGATGTCCCGGTAAAAACAAGCCTCGAAAGCGGGCTCCCAGTTGGCCGCGGGGTCGAGCCCAAGGTTCTCCTTGGAGTTAAGAAAGGCCACAAAGCCGGTGGCTCCATTCTTCTCAATTAAGGCATACAAATGAGAGCAGAAGAACCGCTCATCACGGGAGATTTCGCGCCACGATTTGCCTCCAAGATATTCTAGTCCCATAACTGCTCCATTTCTACCGGTGGATTTCAATCTGTTGGAAGCCAGGACCGTTAGCTTGCGCATATGGATGCGACCTGTCAATGATGGAGGTGTTGTGATACATTGCTTATGCGGAGTTTGGAGTTCTCATCGGGAGATTATATGGCAGTGAATATCCCTGAAGGTATAACCCACCAGGACGTCCTCGACGGAATTGCCCGATTTGACGCTGGCCAGTCCCACGAGTTTGGGGAATCAACTGGATACGATCTAGTGTACAGAGACAAACGGTATCCACCAAAGGCCATCCTCGCACTTGCAGCCTCTCGATTAAACAATGGAAAGCCTCTCGCCAATTTTTTCAAGGGAGGGAAGAGGTCAGAAGCTTTCCGGATTCTAGATGGGCTTGGATTCGTGATTGAACCGAAGGGCCGGAAGCGAGGCCTCGCGAGAACTAGGGATTCTCGGTACTGGACTCCAGGGGAACTACGGGCCTCAGTCGGTGCCTATCTCGATATGCTGGGTAGAGAACATCGAGGCGAGTCTTTCGTCAAGAAGGAGGTCATCCGGAGGCTGTTGAGTGGACCGCTTGCATCGCGCAGCCGTGGGTCGGTGGAGTATCGGTTTGAAAACATCTCGTCGGTTCTTCACGACCTGGGCCTCGTTTGGGTGACAGGTTACAAGCCCCATTCGAATGTCGGTGCCAATGTGGCGGGAAAGATCCGGGAGATGCTTGTCGAGCTTGGGGCCTTCGCCCCAGATGACTTCATGCCTACCGCGGATCCAGACGAACTCGAGCACCGCTCGGTGGGCCTTCAAAGAGCGGGGATCTCACAGATACCGGCAGGAGTATCGGCCCCTCAGATGGCCTCATCGACCTCCACGACCTTCGTAAGAGATCCTAGAGTAAAGGCATGGGTCCTTCAGCAGGCGGATGGAATCTGCGAATGTTGCGGAAATCCGGCTCCGTTTAGGACAGACGACGGCAGGCCATATTTAGAGGTCCACCATGTTCAACCGCTAGCTGACGGCGGACCGGATGTTGTAGAGAACGTCGTTGCGATTTGCCCAAATTGTCACCGAGCACTCCATCACGGCTTTGACAGAAGCCAGGCTTTGTCTTCCCTATTCGATATGATCGACAGACTGGAGAAGCACTGAATGCCTTCATTGACTTTCGGGTTAGAGTTTACCTTTCAGACTATTTGGCCCCTATCACGACATACGTGTATTAATCGTTGCGCGTATTTTTGGGCCGGAAGCAACGATCGCTAAGGGGAGCCGGTGGCGTCAAAAAAACAACTATCAGTCCAAAGCATTAGGCGAGCCGCCCTTGAGCTGCATCGCTGGCGAAAAGCTAACGATTCTCAGGGAGCAATGCACCTAATCCACCTATTGGCTGCGAAGCTGGCTGGAGCCCGGCAGGGCAATCCAATCCCGTACACAGAGCAATCGGTTGACTTCTCCTTTTGCGACAGGTTTTTACGGGTGAACGAAAGCGATCGTCCGTACTTTGATCCCTTGGACATGAATCACAGAATTGGGACCCATCCGCACAGTAATGTGGCGACAGCGAGGAAGAAGACTTTCTCGGATAAGTGGCAGGCGGGTAAGTTTTCCGTGGAGAACGGAACCGACTATTTTACGCTACAAGATGGTTATGTTGACACGCTTGTAGAAAAGATGGGGAAACGCGGACACTACACCAAATTGAACCCGGTAGCCATCGCTTGCTGGCTCTACAGAGAACATGACTGGCCGGATAATACAACCGTCTCCGATATTGTTAGAACATTTTGTAGCGAATTCAATTTCGACGACGACGAGTGGGCTGCCTTTTTTGTGTCAGATACCGACAAGGCTGAAGCAATATATGGGCAATGGAGCCATTCTCAGCCACAAGAGATATCAAAAACCATTATAGATGTTCTTTCACGGGATGTTGAGGGTTTCAATGTTTTCCACTCACTCATGGCCATTCGGGAGGTCTGTAAAATGCCGGTGATAACCGTTTCGCAAATAATCGAAACAATGCGTGGTCTAAAGTGCAAACAAGTAGTTATCCAGGGGCCGCCAGGAACCGGCAAGACCTATCTAGCGAAACAGGTAGCAAGCAAGCTGATCGATGCAGATCTGGCCGAATCACGAAGCCAGTTTTGTTCAACTGAGCAAGGTGGTAGATGGGGGATTCTGCAACTGCATCCGTCATACGGATATGAAGATTTCATCCAAAGAATGGTGCCAAAACAGGAGCCCGGCGGTGGCGTTCGGATATCAATCGAGGATATGCCATTTATTCTTGCTTGTAAGATTGCGTCATCGATTGCACCAGATCCGTTTGTTCTCATTGTTGACGAGATGAATCGAGCAGATCTTCAAAAGGTCTTTGGAGAATTGATGTACGCACTTGAGTACAGAAATGAGCCTGTAACCCTGCAGTATTCGAAGCAAGACCTTGTCATTCCGAGCAATTTGTATTTGGTCGGAACAATGAACACAGCCGACTCATCTGTTGTCCAGGTTGACTATGCTATCCGTCGTCGGTTCATTTTCTTTGACGCGCCCCCTGATCGACAGGTGATTGATGGAGTTGTAAGTGACCTGCAAGTCAAAAAGGCCGGCCTGGCGCTATTCGACGCTACGAACTCAGCCTGCGATAATCACCCTCGGTTCTCAATAGGACACTCATATTTTCTGCATTCATCGATGGCAGGAATGATTGGGTCCTTTGTGTACCAGGTTCTGCCGGTTCTCCGGGCTTTCCAAGACAACGGTGTCATGCGAAGCGATGCGGCTATTCATCTCACGGGCTGGGATTCAGAGCCCATTACTCCTAGCCAAACACGACCGGACGTACTTGTAGATGCCTTGAGTTCTTGGGCTGCAGGTCTGTTGTGACATCAGTAGCAAAAATTCTACAAAGGATTGAGGCCAGGCGATCTTTTGCTGACCACCCCATTTCTATTCGAGAACAGTGTCGGTCGGTTGTTCGCTCGTCGGCTACTTGGAAGACATTGCTTTCGGTCGACAAGAATGCATTGAATAGGCTGGGGCTACGCCTAGAAGTCCAACTCAGGGATGGAGTGGTCGTCAATGAACTTTCTTCAGGCAATTTTGTTGGCTCTGCTCGTTATGCCTCTGACTTGGGCATGCTCTCTATTGTTGTTGAGCCAAAGGTTCCCGTATATCGACTCGCCGGGATTATTGAATATGTCCAAGAAGGTCGCGTTTTTTCGGATGAACTTGCTGAGGTCTATGGCGCACATACCGATATTCTCTCTCTACAACTTCACAGATGCGTTAGATTGGTCCTGTCCTCATTGGCCGCAGGATCAGTACGTGGATACAGGCAACTGGAAAGAGAAGTGGCATGTATCAAGGGGCGACCGAACCTCGTGAAACTCGTGTGTGAGGCGCCACTCCAGGCCAAACAGTCCGTTCACTGCTGCTTCTCCGATCACACGATCAATACTCCCAGGAATCAGGTTTACAGAGCCGCGCTGGTCAAGTGTGCCAAAATACTGAGCGAAAGGGGCTCGGTCCAGGCTCTGGACGCCGCAAGGATGACGATTTATTCGCTAAACGCGGTTGACAACAAGGATTTGAGCAAAAACCAGATTGAAGGAATTGCGCGCGCGCACTTGAAAGATTCAGCAACGTTGCTCGCATGTCGGGATGTCATCTGCGGGCTTTCAATCAGTCCGCATCCCGGTATCGCCAGGGAGTTCTTCAGCTACGCGATCAATATGGCCACTTTGTTCGAGGATTATTGCTATCGATTGATGTCTACCGTACTGGCCGAATTCGACATCAGGCCAAGTGATGATCTGACATTTCCGCTTGATGGTGGGGGCCAAACGATAAAGCTGGACGGACTATTTGGAGAGATCCCGAATCAGATTCTCATGGAATGTAAGTACAAATCCATCAGGTCGATTCCCGATCTAAGTCGAGCTGATATTTACCAAACAGTATCGTACTGTTGCCATGTGAACCTGCGCCCAATGGTTGCTGTGATCTGTGTGCCTGCCTTTGAAGATGACGCTCCAGTAGAATTACTTGGAACGATCGGTGGATTTAGAGCGGCCAAAGGTAAGATCCATGTTCTGTCAATCAGCCTATCTCACCGTCCTGATGAGCTGGAAGCAGGGCTTGCAGCAGTATTCTCACGGCTACTAGAGGAATAGAGCTTTCTGATTTGATTCGTTCACATCGCTCAAGTCTGGGGTATGTAGCCCAAGCGGATTACACCCGCTTTCGATTAACTCAATATGATCGGCAATGGATTTCGCCAGGAGTGGTGGAACAGCATTCCCAATTTGCCTCATAGCGCTCTTGGCCGTGATTAAATAGCTATCTGGGAATGATTGCAGCCTGGCGGCCTCTCTAAGAGTTAAGGAGCGATGTACTTCCGGGTGTGTGAAAGCACCAGAAGAAACGTTTCCAAAGTAACACGTGATTGTGTATGACGGCATGTTCCAACCAAGGCGGCCATAAAGGGTTGTGCAGTCCCTTCGTAGTTTTCCGCCTTTCACAGTGCGCATGATCCTGAACCGCTCGGGCAGTTCATTTTCGGGGATGCTCCGGATACCGCATCCGGCTGGGATATTGCTTATTATACTCAAGGCGTAATCCGAGACAGCCTTCGCCATGTGTAGCGTGTATCCCTTTGATTTGCCGCGGATCCATTTCTGATATTGTCCTTGGGCCTTTTGCTGGTAGGAGACGAAATCCAGGGTTCCGCTTAGATCCTCTAGCCACGGCAGATCGCCAATAGCATCACGCAGTGAAACCCACGGCTTCATACCCTTACTATGCCATAGTCTCGTCCCCTTGCATGCGGGGCATTCTTCGGGGAGAACATTCGATCTAATCCGGTTACTTTTATCGGGGCGCGAGCATACTGGACAGCGTGGGTCTTCGTGTGTAGGTTTCGGTAAGGAGGGGGTAAGGTCGGTGTTCGTGCCAACAATTATGACGCGCTCTCTTCTTTGAGGAACGCCATAATCGGCTGCATTGAGCACACCAGCCGCAATGCTATAGCCCAATGCGGCCAGCGATTTTTTGAATGCCTCGAAAAATCGGCCCTTCCCACTATGGATGAATCCGCGAACGTTCTCAAACACGATCCATTTGGGGCGGAATTCATCTACATAGTTCAGGTATTGACTATATAGGGAGTTGCGAGGGTCATCGGCGATACGCTTACCGATGGTGCTGTATCCTTGGCAGCTGGGACCACCGATGATGATGTCAACATCGGAGCCACAAATTCTGCTCGCAACTGAAGATGGCGATATCTTCGTGATATCGCCTGTGAGACATTCAGTTTCCTCATGATTGCTGCAATAAGTCGCCATCGCATTGGGATCAAAGTCCATTCCCAAAAGAATCCGATATGCGCCGGACAGTTGAAATCCCAGCGATGTTCCTCCTGCTCCGCAGAACAATTCAATTGCATTTTTCCTAATGATGGCCATCAAGCCCCTCAAATACCGTCGGTTGAGTCTCGGTGTCGACGAGTTGGGTATCAGTCATTCGATTCGATTCGTCGAGTGTGACCGGAACAAGCACCTTCCCCGTTGATGCTATTGTGGCACACAAATGAGGAACGCGGAGCGCAGAAACATGCGGCACCTCCCTGCCGATGTCAACAGACCGTACTAGAAACAAAACGAAGAGCGCACAAAGGACATACTATGCACGCTCCGTGGACTGGCAATAGGAGAGTTGACATATTCGCGCACGGGATACGCCGCACAATCGAGCAAATTGTGATTGCGATGAGAATTGGCCGGAGACAATCCCAGCCTCCATCTCCCGCCTAAGTGCGATATACCAAAGCCTTCGCTCGGCCCGAGACCGCGGGGATTCCGGATGTCGGGCAGTCGTTTGGGGTTTCCGGGTTGTGACCTGGTTTGCCCAATCGACTTTCATTTCAACTTTCACTCGGTTGCCTCCTAGTATTTCCCAAATTCAACAGCTATACATCCAATCCTGCCTCGGTCGGCCGGTCAATGCCGACAACCTTCTTGATGCTGTCCTTCCACTTGATGATGGGGTCGTGCCGGCACCTCTCGTAAAGGGCGATAATCTCGTCGTCGGACTGCCAAGCGATGAGTTGAGCGGCGGCGGCCAGCACCTCGTCGTCGTCAGGGCAATTAAGCGCGAGGATGCACCGGAGGCGGTTCGCCTTGCCGAGCCAGATGGAGTCGGTCACGAAAGGCCGTGCCGCTTCGATCACCCTACCGATGTGCCTGTCCAACATCGGTTCGCAGGAGACGCTCGTTTGGAAGCCGGAATCGTGGGCGAGTTGCAGCGAACGGATCCGCTCATCGAAGTTCGGCGCTCCGGGTTCCCAGAATCCCAGCACGTCGTCTGATGCCGAGCCGATCGAGAACCGGAAGGTAATCTGGTCACGGTACGGCTCCAGTTCCGCGATCAGGCGCTCGACGACCGCGATCCGCGGCTTGGACACGATCAGAATGTCGTTTGAGGATGAAAGTAGCTTCTTCAGAATGATGAGACACTCGTCGACATTTGCCTCGGTGATGTCGTGTGACGTTGGAAACATCGTTCGGCCGGGTTTCTTCCTATATGCCTTGGAGATTGCTGCCGGCCGGATGACGGGTTCTTGCCAGGATTCCGGTGTCGCCCGTTTAAATCGGACAGCCATACACTTCGCATAGCAGTAGCGGCAGTCGTGCTCGCAGCCGGTCTGGATGTTGACGTTATGCTCAGCCCATTCCTTAGTCCCGTGTGGGGCGGCCGCGGTCTTTGTCGTGGTCATGGTGTACCTCCGTGATTCGTGTCGGCTGTTATGTCGACCCGTCCTTCGTTTGGACCATTTCGTTTGCGAGGGATTTGATACCGGTCGGGTGGAACGTGATGGCGAGCTTGCCGGACTTTCCGTTGTACTCGATCTGTCGGATCAGTAGCTCGATGATCCGGGTTTGCTCGGCGGGGAAGAGGACGTCCCAGATGGGATCGAATAGGCTGAGGGCGGAAGTCAGATCATTTAGGTCGAGAGTTGATTGTTCGGCCACCCGCCGCTCCCGTTCGATCTCTGCGAGCCGTGTGTCCAGCTTGGTGGCTTGCTCCTCCAGTTGAGCCAGTCGCCCTGAGATCGACGCTCCGGTCGCCTCGCCGCCAGCCAAGGCCTGGAGGAGACCGGCAGTTTCCTTCCCGATCTTTTCCCTACTTGACCGCAGCCGTTTGGACTCGGAATCCAGCGCGGTTTTCTGCTCCCGAGCGGTCTTGCGAACCTGCTTGATGGTCGCGGCCTGCAACTTCGGGTCCGAGCCGATCACTCGGATCTGCTGGACGATTAAATGTTCCAGGTCGTTGGCCGGGATATTCGGAAGCGGGCAGGACTTCCATCCGTTCTTTTGGGCCCCAGAGCAGGTGTAGTAGCGATAAACTCTCGGTCCTTTCCGTGTTGTGTTCGGAATGTACGCCGTTCCACATGCCCCGCATCGGATCAAGCCCTTGAGCAAGTGGTTATACTTGTTCCGGGCTTTATTCCCACGGCTGACGTGGTTGTCGTTGAGGATCGTTTGGACCTTGTCGAAGGTCGCTTTCCGGATGATCCCCGAGTGCTCCCCGTCGTAGACCTGGCCCTTCAGCTTGACGCATCCGATGTACACTGGGTTGGCTAGAAGTCGGGAGAGGTTGGACTTGGTGAAGTGCTTGCTTTCGCGGACCTGGCCTTTTTTCGTCGTCCACGACTTGGTGGTCCAGCCACGGCGGTTCAATTCGGCGACCACTTTTTGCAAGGACCGGTGCTTCAGGTAGAGTTGGAAAACCTCCCTGACCATCGGAGCCTCGTCCTCGTTCACCACAAGCTTCCCGCCATCCGGATGAACATCGTAGCCGAGGACGGGAATGCCGCCCGTCCATTTCCCTCGCCGACGGGCCGCGCACACCTTGTCCCGAGTTCGGTCGGCAATGGTCTCCCGTTCGAACTGGGCGAAGCTGAGCAGGATGTTCAACATCAACCGCCCGGTGGAGTCCGCGGTATTGATCGGCTGGGTTACCGATACAAAGCTGACCCCGTAACGGTCGAACACTTCCACTAGCCGGGAGAAGTCCAGGAGGGACCGGGAGAGGCGATCGACTTTGTAGACAACAACGCAGTCGACTAGTCCGGCTTCAATGTCGGCCATCAGGTTGGCCAGTGCCGGGCGGTCGATGTTGCTGCCAGTAAATCCGCCATCGTCGTAGCGATCCGGTAGGCAGACCCAACCATTGCCCTTCTGGCTGGCGATGTACGCTTCCCCGGCTTCCCGTTGGGCGTCAAGGGTGTTGAAGTCTTGATCCAGTCCCTCGACTACGGACTTCCGGGTGTAGACGCCACACCGGACCGTCTTCGGTTCAGTCCTGGCCGGGGCGATCATGGCCATTTTCTTTCTTCAATCGGCAATCGATCTCGTGAAGCAATTCAAAAAATTGGGCCACGAGTTTCTTCTCTTCTGAATTCCAGGGGCATTTGCTTCGGTCACTTGGGGATGATCCGGAGTCCTTCATCGGGTCAGTGGTCTTCGGCTTGGTGTCCACAATCGCCCCCCTTCTTGCAGGAGGGCTTTTCCTCGGACATTTCAACGGCCAGAGCCACCAAGTCGTTTAGGCGATGAATCTGGCGGACCAGTTCGGGCATGGTGACCTCGAAAAACTGCCGCCCCATTTTCGTTTGGAAGAACTGAATCTCGCTCATTGTCGCCCTCCGTTGTCGAGCCGGAAGAAAGTGTACCCGTTCCACGATGTACCGGTGATCTCCCGGGCAATGGCCGACAAGGATCGGAAAACTCGACCCTCATACTCGAAACCATCATCCAGGACCTTGACGGCGACCTGGTGGCCCCTATGGTCACGGGTGATCATTGTGCCGGGAGGAGGCGTACGGCGATCAGGGGCAATTTTCGTGCGCCTGGCATTCCCCTTCTGTTTGCCGGGGAACCATTTCTCGGGCGGGAGTTTCCGAATCTGCTTCCGGTACATCTCCACCCTGGCCTCCTCCTCGGGCGTCAACCGGGGTAGCTGATCCTCCTGAAGCTTCCGGGCTAACCGTTTCCACAGGTAGATCCGATGCCGTTGTCGGGTCGGCATCCCGAAAACTATCTTCCATTCCGCTTGCAACTCGGTCACCGTCATTTTCTGCAGGGCTTGAATCTTTCCCGCGATGCTTGTTGTCATCGGAACCTCCTTTGCCTGTACCAGTTAGGTTGTCCTGGCTGGGGACCGATTCATCACTCTGGTCCGAAGGGATAGCAAGGGAATTAGTGGCCTCGCACTCGTTTGTGGAGTTCTTCTCGGCGAGCTGTTGGTCAATCCAGTCTCGCATCTCCAGCAGCTGTATTTTCCCGACGGGATCGGTGGGGTCAATACGGCCCAAATGGTTCTTTGCCATATGCACGAAATAGATGGGACCGTCTCCCTTTCTCGGTGCATCACTGGGGACTGGAGATTTGGAATTATGGGAAGCTAGCTTTGTCTTGCCGATATTTTTGGTGTCTATATTGTAGGCTTTGCCATTCCGTTTGCCTGTTCGGATATCGGGTTGGTCTATCTCTGCAATTTGCGTAGATAGGCTCTCCCGAACTGTCTTTACGGTATTGGGGGACACACCGCACATGGCGGCAATCTCATTGTTGGACAGTTTCGCCGATTCCTTGTCTCCTAGCACCATCTCAATCGTATGCCGCTTATCAGCATTAGTCCGCCGAAGACCATTCGTGGTATTGGCTCCAACGCTGTAAAACATGGCAGCACGCTTGTCCCCCTCCTTGATGTCGGCTTGAATTACATCCCGGTTCAATAGCTTGTGTGCCGCGACCCGATGGTATCCATCGGCTAGCCGATATATCCCCTCATGATGAAAAATAATAACCGGCGGAAGCGTTGCTCCATTTTCTATGTATGCCGCATAGGACTTGACGGTTTCTTCGTCATTGGTAACGCGGCTCTGGGTCCCATCGTCAATCTTGATTGAACTGATTCTAATGCTCTGGATCATTTGCTTCCTCCGTGGTTTGGGCTGGGTTTCTGGACATTGCCTGTGGATGGGGCTTCGGACGATCCGGAAAAGCCGAGGGGCGCATGCGAAGCCACCCAGCTGCCAATATCTTTGAAATTTCCACAGGAATATTCATTGATCGGGTCCATGGGTTGGTGTCTATTCATTTCCGGAATCCGGGGTCGGTCTTCTTAACCGCCCGGTCTTTCCCTTTCATACCGGGAAGAATGTTGAAGCGACGGAAAAATCTGTGGACCGTGGAAAAATGGGGAATCAAGAAAGAGGGTTTCCGATGGCGAAAATCATCCGAGGTAGGCTCAAAATCGGGGAAGCCATTTCAGAACAGAAAATCGATTTGGATACCAGGATTGGATGGATGGATGAAGACTACCTGGCCCTGGACAAGCCCCTGAAGAGGCTAGAGGCTGACCGCCCAAGCAAGATGAGGTTCGTTAATAGGTTGCTATGCCCAATGATCGACCATGCTTATGTTACACAAAAGGTACCCTTCAAAGATGATCACCCCTACTCGCCGAGGCACGATGAGAATTCACTTCGTGAGGCCCGGACGGATGTTGGGAATGCTCTGAAGAAAATGGACAGCATGGGGCCCTGGGGATCGATAAGGTGTAGCTCAAGCAGGATGGAGCTTCGGAGGGTCCGGCATTGTCTGAAAAAGGTAATTGACGAAATACATTCCGGATACGCTCCCAATTACGATGGGAAAAGGCATTGGTATGTAGGGCATCGTCGCCGGTTAATTCTGGGTGCCGCCATGATATATTTCGATGTATTCGATAAATATCCTACCAGTACGGGCCCCCGAGTTGTCGGCGGGAGTACGAAGCCCGCGTCGGTTTTCTGGGAAGTCTTGGACTATGTCGGGGGCATTCTACTGATTCCAAAAGTAAACTGGGGAGATGATATACGGCGGGCAAACACGATAATAAAGAAATACAAATTGTATGATGAAAGTGGAAAGTATGCCTATGGCCGGCTTCCCTTGGATACTCGCTTAGAGGTTTACCGGGACCTTGAATCCAAAATTAGATAATTACAATACCCCACAAATATTTTATGGGGATCATTGATAGGGGGATGGCAACACCCCATCGGCGTCCATGTGCATTGCGTCCCTGTCCAACTTTTAAGTCGTGTATATAAAAGAAGATATCCGGCCAGCGCCCCTAAGTTTACGGTTCGCCTCTTGTAATGGTGCGAGGCCAACCGGAAAATTCCCCACAAAAACACTAGCTAATATTCCATATGTGAACTCGCGGCCGTTGGCGTTGCCGATGGTCGTCGACCTTTCCGGCTAATCCAGGTAGGTCGATATCAACAATATTCAGCTCGGGTGAAGGATTCAAAATGGGCGCCAAGATGATGGAACAAAGTTATGCCAGGTTCGCAGAGGCATTGATTCGAAAGAAGGCCAGGATGCTCGAACACCATCGGGCGTTGTGGTTGGACGATCGACATGACATTGAGCAATGGCTGTGGGAGGAACTGCTGTGCCGGTGGGAAAAGTATGATGGCGTTAGGAGTTCGGCCTACCAGTTCATTGCCGCCATTGTAAATAATGCTGCCTCCAGATTAATTGAGCGGAATTCCGCAAGTAAACGCGGATCTTCAGCCTTCTGTGAGTCCCTTGATGAAGAACTGCCGGGGCATGGTGAGGCTACTGGAGATCGATATAGTTTCCTTGATGGAGAACGCTACAATTGGGCAACTCGTGACCAGGCCATGTCCAAAGTGGACAGACACGATTTGGGTATTGACCTGGAGGCTGTCCTCTCGGCCCTGCCGCCCGACCTTCAAATCATTGCATTCTATTTGTCGGAATTTCCCCCTGCAGAAGCTGCCAGAAAGATAGGTATTCCCCGTTCGACCCTCAATGAAAGGCGGGCAAAAATTAGAAAATGGTTCAAGAGCCGGAAACTCGACGAATACCTGAATTAATTCCGTCACCTTCTGAGGATTTCCGGTATGTAATAAATAGGGAAGTCGGAATGGCCGTTCCCCACCACCGCGATCACCTCAAGGAGATCCCATGATGAATGACCGATTCAGGCTTCTGTTTCGCCAAGGGACAGACCTCCAGGAAATCGAAGATATTTTGGTTTTTGCCATAGCTGAAGCAGAAGAAATGCTTGGCCGAGATCATTTAGCCGGGTCCGCCACCTACTCATTTGGAGGAGGTAGCCTTGTTTGTGAATTGCTGGTGGAGGGTTATGCCGGCAGGGTAATTATGGGCAAATTCGTAAGCCTCTTGGCGGAAGAGTTGGGCGCCGGTTCTTTCCTGGTAGAACTACGAGGGAAGGAGAGGCGAAGTGAGTTCAGCAATAAATGCGCGCTCTAAGGCGGCATCGCCAATAGACGAGGCAATTTTCCAAAAGGCGGGTCCGGAAACCCGGCGGCTGAAATTGCTGGCATGGGGTGATTCCGGGGCAGGCAAAACAACTCTAGCCGCGCAGTTCCCCAATCCAGCACTGATCGACCTTGAAGGTGGGGCGGATCACTACGGCGACACTTTTAGTTTCGATGTTTTTAAGGCTGCCACCGCCGAGGAAGTCAACGCGGCAGTCGATTGGCTGCTGACCCATGATCATTTGTACCGGACTCTCGTAGTCGACCCCATCACCGTCTACTGGGACGCCCTGCAACGGAAGTGGAGCGACATATTCCTGCGCCGCAATAAGGGTACTAAGGGCCATCGCCTGGAATATTATGATCTGCAACCCCGAGACTGGATGACGATTAAGGCCGAACACCGGGAGTTCCTCGGCAAGCTGATCCAACTGGACATGAACGTCATCGTCACGGCCCGCCAGAAAACTCTTTATGGTGACCAGGGGTTCATGCGAGCGGTGGGCGAAACTTTTGACGGAGAGAAATCTCTCCCATACCTGTTCGACACCATCTTGCGCCTGTACCGCGACGATAAGGGCCGGTTCATGGCGGAGAACCTGAAGGATCGGACGAACAAACTTCCCCAGGGCCATTTCGAGATCAGCTACGAGATCCTCCAGGATCGTTTGGGAGAAGATTTTCTTGGGCGCAAGGCAGTCCCTCTCCAGATGGCAGCGCCCGACCAAGTTGAGTCTCTCCGCCACCACATCGCCGCTTCTGGTATGGAGGAAGGAACGGTCAGTCAGCGTCTGGCCGCCTATGGAGCGGACACCCTGGAGGGACTGACCCAGGACAACGCCCAGAAGATAATCGAGAAGTTCGAAGCGGTGGGCAGCAAGTCCGCCCAAATACAAACTGCAAGCAAGGAGGCTCCCAATGCCGAAGATTGATTTTTCAACCGTGAACGACACCGCTGACTTCGCCCCGCTACCGGATGGCGACTACCTCTGCCAGCTGACCGACGTCGAGTTGGACAACACCAAATCCGGGGATGAAATGTGGAGATTGCGCTGGTCCGTCCTGGGCGGTGAATTCGCCGGCCGCCTGCTTTTTGACAACCTCGTGTTCAGTGAAAAGGCACTGTCCCGGGTGAAGCTGGTCTGCGGCTGTTGCGGTGTGGATACAAGCGGCGCGGTAGACCTCGAACCGACCATGCTGCTGGACAAGCAAGCCCTTGTCACTACGTACCAAGAGGAATACACCGACGACCAAGACCGGACCAAGGTCACCAACCGGATTCCGTTCGAGGGGTATTCGTTTGTTCCTTCGGATACCGGTGACGTTCCGTTCTAGGTAAGGCCCCGACACAAGGACAAGTGACGTGAACGGATTCACAATCGCCATCGATACCCGAGAACAACGGCCGTATGAATACCCCGGGGCAGAGGTCCACACCCTTTCCACCGGGGACTACTCGATTGTCGGCTTGGAAGATAGGGTGGCGGTGGAACGGAAATCTAAGGCCGATGCGTATAGCAGCCTCGGCCAGGGGCGGGCACGTTTCCGGAGGGAGCTGGAACGGCTCGCCCTGTTCGACTATGCCGCCATCGTCGTCGAGGACACCGTCCAGGGCTTCCTGAACCGTCCTCCCCATTCGAAAATGAACCCACGGTCGGCCCTGGGGACGCTCCTTGCCTGGTCAGTCAGGTACCGGGTGCCGGTTATCTTTGCCGGGGATCGTGCCCACAGCCAGGCCCTTACCCTGAAGCTGCTCCAGATGTACTGGAAGTATCGGGGGGAGATATCTGATGTCGACGGCTAGCAACCCCTGGGCGGACTACAAACAGGAAATACTTGGACGGATCCCGGATTTCCCCGTGTGGTATGCGTCCCTAAAGAATCAGAAGGCGTCGACCAATGGTTGGGTCACCGCCCAGTGCCCCTTTCACGACGATAATAACCCCTCGTTTGCCTTCGAAATGACGACCGGCAACTGGAAATGCCATCGCGGTTGTGGCGAGGGAACGGTGATCGATTATGAGGCTAAGGTGCGCGATCTATCGTTCAAAGAAACGCTGCTTGCCCTAGGCGACGAGCTGGGAGTCCCGAGGCCGGAGGGTTATCTGGTAACGGTTACCAGATACGACTATCGCGATGCAGGCGGGGATGTCCTCTACCAGGTCGTAAAGTCCCCGGGAAAGATATTCTGGCAACAACGTCCGGACGGGAAAGGTGGCTGGATCAAGAACCTCAAGGGGGTGCCCCGGGTTTTGTACAACCTGCCAGGCCTCATTGCCCGACCCGACGACCGGGTTTTCATCGTCGAGGGAGAGAAGGACGCCGATCGTTTGGCATCGATCGGACTATTGGCCACCACGAGCCCGGGGGGAGCGGGAAAATGGACGGCCGCATACGCGGAAACTCTCTTGGGCCGCGACGTTGTCATCCTACCGGACAATGATATCCAAGGCCGGACCCATGCTCAGGACGTGGCGAAGTCGCTTAGCGGAAAGGCCACCTCGGTCAGAACGGTTCAGCTACCCGGCTTACCCGAAAAGGGGGACATCTCCGATTGGCTGGACAACGGAGGGGATGGGGAGAAACTAGAAGCCTTGGTCGATGAGACTGAGCCAATTGTCAATGAGGCCCAACTCAGTACAGGCGATCCCCTGCCGGTCATCGAAATCCACGACCGCCCGCTTCGGGAAATTTTCGACGACGCCTGGGCCGCGGTCCTGGCTAGCAATAACCCGCCCAAGGTATTCAACTCGGCCGGCCGCCTGGCTCGACTTCGGGATTTTGGCTATGGACCCCAGATCGAATTCCTGAACAAGGAAGGGGCCTACTGCCTGCTTGCTCGGGTTGCGGATTGGATAAGAACCAAAGGAAACAACACCCAACACACCAAGCCGTTGAAGGAAACGGCAGATGAACTGATCGTAAACCCCCACCCAGATCTGCCGGTGTTGGAGGCGGTAATCACGACGCCGGTGTTTGACCATGACTGGCGACTGATTTTCCGGCCGGGCTACGACCGGGAGTCAAAACTATGGCTCCATCTTGCAGCCAAGATGACCCCGTTCGCCATCCCCAAAAAACCAACTACCCAGGAAGTAGATGACGCTCGATCCTTGATCCTGGACGATCTCCTTGTGGATTTTCCGTTCACGGCCGACTCGGACCGAGCCCATGCCTTTGCCGCGATCCTACTCCCGTTTGCCCGCCGGATGTTTACCGGGCCAACACCAATCCACTTGATCGAAGCATCAACGCCGGGGGCGGGAAAATCTCTGCTGGCGGAACAGATTTCAACCATCGCTATGGGAGCGTCTCATGGTTGCACGACTCTTACATCCAACGAGGAGGAATCGCGCAAAAAGCTAACGGCACTTTTTAGCCAAGGCGCTCCCGTTGTTTTCATCGACAATCTGCAGGGTGGTCTGTGGTCGGCCCAGGTCGCGGCAGCTATTACCGCCGAAGTCTGGGAAGACCGGATCCTGGGCAAATCCCAGATGGTGACGTTTGCCAACCGAGCCCTGTGGCTGGTGTCGGGGAATAACCCAAAACTCTCCATGGAAATCGCCCGCCGATGTATCCGCATCCGGATAGACCCAAAGGAAGAGAAGCCCTGGCAGCGAAAGGGATTCAAACACGACCCGATCCGAGAGTGGGTTCAGGATAACCGGCACGAGATCGTTCAAGCGGTCCTGACCTTGATCCAACACTGGATCGTATCCAGATCCCCATATTCCACTCAGACCTTGGGCTCGTTTGAGAACTGGGCCCGAATGATCGGCGGCATCGTCAGCCATAGCGGGTTGCCCGATTTTCTGGCCGACACCGACGAGTTCTACGAAGCCGCCGATCCGGAGGCCGGAGAGATGAATGTCTTCATCCACGTTTGGTGGGAACGGTTTAACGAGACCCCAAAAGCTCCATCGGTCCTTCTCGACATCGCCCAAACCGAAGGCCTCATCCCCTTCGCCTATGTCGGGAACACGGAACAGGCCCGGTTGGCCAAGTTCGGCAAGACGTTGTCCACGATTCGCGACCGGAAGTTCGGCCAATACAGCGTAATGGTAACCAAGAACAAGAAGCGGGGGAGCAACGACTACCGCCTCGTTGGCCCGCCCCGTGACTTGTTCAATAGTAAGGAGCAAGACTGATGTTCAAAAAAGGCAGGAGGTGGCGGGAGATCGGCGGGAGGTTAAAACACGACCTCCTGCCACGTAATAGATTGTCTTTTAAAGCGATACCCCCTAAGCAGGAGGTAGCAGGAGGTCTTCTAACCCACGTGTGGAAAAACAGAATAGGTAGTGTATATATAGGTAGTATAGGGTCCGAAAACCTCCCGCTACCTCCTGCCACGGCCAGTCTTTTCTCTCTAAGCGATATGGTTGCAAAAGGTTATGCTGGCGGGAGGTCGGGCCATTTTGGACCCCATACCTCCTGCCTACCTCCTGCCAACCTCCAGCCGGTTTCGCCAAACGAAACTCCACAAACACTCCGCAGACAGTCCGCAGGAACGACGAAACGTACGTCCTCATCACCAATGAAGGAGCGATCCCATGTTGAAGCGAATCTACAACGTCACGTTCTCCCCGACCGTCATCGACAATTTCTGGATTCCGTTTTCGGGAACAGTCGCCGGAGCACTGGGCCTGTCCATCGTTTGGGTGCCCTTGTTGTTGTTTTTCACGCCCTAAAGGCAAGGAGATTGCCCGGAATATTCCACGGTTCCTCCCTGGGCTATTTGCTGAAGGGTGGGCGTGTGCCCGAGAAACGGCTACTGACTCATCATGTAACGGGTTGCCCGAGATAAGGAGAAGGCAAGGATGCCTACACGGATGGCTAGCAGAATTGAGATGTGGCAGTTGGACAAACTGCGGCCCTATGACGGGAATGCCCGAACCCATAGCCCCGAACAGGTCGACCAGATTGCCGCGTCGATCGTCGAGTTCGGATTCAACAACCCCGTCCTGGTCGACAGTTCCGATGGGATAGTCGCTGGCCACGGACGGCTCCTGGCGGCCCGGAAACTCGGCATGCCCCACGTCCCGGTCGTCGTTCTGGACCACTTGTCCGATGCCCAGAAGCGGGCCTATGTAATCGCCGATAACAAGCTGGCCGAGCAGGCCGGGTGGGATAACGATCTCCTCAAGGAAGAGCTTACCGCTCTGCAGGCCGACGACTTCGATTTGTCGCTTGTGGGGTTTTCCGATGAGGAACTGTCCGGGCTATTGGATTCCTGGGAGGAGGGCGATGGCCTTACCGAGGACGAGGCCGTACCCGAAACACCAAACGATCCGGTTTCTCGGCCCGGGGACATCTGGGTGTTGGGCGACCACCGGGTAGGGTGTGGCGACGCTACGAGCAAAGCGGACCTTGCCCTGTTACTCGACGGTGGCCTGGCCGACCTGGTGTTTACTGACCCGCCGTACAACGTGGCTTACGTCGGAGGCCCAGGCCCAACGCACGTGGCCGCTCACAAGGAGATCCTAAACGATAACCTGGGCGGGGATTTCGAAGATTTTCTTGGCAAGGCTTGTGGCAATTTCCTTTCTGTTTGTACCGGCAGTGTCTACATCTGCATGTCGTCTTCGGAAATCGACACCCTCAAACGAGTCTTCACCTCCTGCGGCGGCCACTGGTCCACGTTTTTGATCTGGGCAAAGAATCGGTTCACCCTGGGCCGAAGCGATTACCAGCGGCAATACGAACCCATTCTTTACGGCTGGCCCAAGGGTGCGAAGCGGTTTTGGTGCGGAGATCGAAACCAAGGGGACGTGTGGTTCTTCGATAAACCCACCGTAAATGACCTTCACCCCACCATGAAGCCCGTGGACCTCATCGAGCGGGCCATTACGAATTCCAGCAAGCGGGGGGACGTAGTCTTGGACCCGTTTGGCGGCTCGGGAAGCACCTTGATTGCCGCAGAAAAGACCGGACGCCAGGCTCGGCTCTTGGAACTCGATCCGGGCTACGTAGACGTGATCGTCAACAGATGGCAGGACTTTTCCGGCGGTATCGCTGTCACCCCAAACGATGGTCGATCCTTCGCTGACCTAGCTGCCGAAAGGAGAGGCTGATGGGGGACTCCAGCAAGGGCCTGAGCATTGCCGCCTATGCCGAACACCGCAAACGATTGGGCCTCCCCGGTGGCTCTCCGTGGTCCGTTAAAAAGGCCCTTCGGGACCAGCGGATCGGCAAGAACCAGCACGGGAAAATCGATCCAGAAACTGCCGACCAGCAGTGGGATAAGAATACAAACCCGGCCCAGGTCCGGGATCCGGCTGTGCTTGCGGAGAAGGCAGTACAACGACTGCAAAAGACAAAGCAGCCACCGGGGCCGGACAATTCGGGAATCCCGTCCTACAGCCAATCCCGGGCGGTCAAAGAAGCCTATCAGGCCCGCATCGCGCGGCTCCAATACGAGGAGATGACCGGTCAGTTGGTCAAGGTTTCGGAGGTTAAGGTGGAGGCGTTCAAGCGGGCAAGGACAGCTCGGGATCAGATCCTATCGGTTCCTGACCGGGTAGCTTCGATCATTGCGGCTGAAGAAGACCCCGACACCGTTCGGGATGTTCTGGACGACGAGTTACGCAAGGCGCTGGAGGTATTGGCCAATGTCTGAAGCCGCCCTTCGATATGCGGAAAACTTTTGCTCGGGGATCCGGCCCGACCGGATGTACTCGGTAAGCGATTGGGCGGACAATCACCGAATCCTGCCCCAGCGTGCTAGCGCTGAGCCTGGGCCATGGCGAACGGCTAGAACCCCGTACCTCAAGGATATCATGGACGCACTTGGGCCTAGGTCGAAGGCCGAGACGGTCGTGTTTATGAAGGGGGCCCAGGTAGGTGGGACCGAGTGCGGGAACAACTGGCTGGGCTTCATCATCCACCACGTTCCTGGGCCCGCCTTGTTCGTCCAACCGACCGTGGAAATGGCCAAGCGAACCAGCAAGCAACGCCTGGCCCCGATGATCGCGGAGAGCCCCGCCTTGGCCGAAAGGGTCAAAGACCCTCGGGCCAGAGATAGTGGAAACACCCAATTGGCCAAAGAATACCCCGGCGGCATCCTGGTCATCACCGGAGCGAACAGCGCTGTGGGCTTACGGTCCATGCCGGTCCGCTACCTGTTCCTCGATGAAGTGGACGGCTACGACCACGATGTAGACGGAGAAGGCGATCCGGTGGAGCTTGCGGTTAAGCGTACTGCGACCTTTGCCCGTAACCGAAAAGTGTTCATCGTCTCAACCCCGACAGTGAAGGGTTTCTCCCGGATAGAGACTGCCTTTGAACGGAGTGACCAGCGGTACTTCAATGTTCCGTGCCCGGAATGCGGCACCATGCAACCCATCGTGTGGGGCAATATCAGGTGGGAAAACCGAGACCCTTCGACGGCAGTTCTGGTCTGCGAGCATTGTGAGGCCGAGATCCCCGAGTACAAGAAGACGTGGCTTCTGGAGAACGGTCGTTGGGTTGCAACTGGGAAGGGTGACGGCAAGACGGCGGGGTTCCATTTGTCAGCCCTGTACTCACCATTGGGCTGGTTTTCCTGGGAGCAAGCCGTACGGGACTTCCTACAGGCCAAGAAGGCAGGAGCCGAAGCGCTCAAGACTTGGTCGAATACTGTTCTAGGAGAAACTTGGGAAGACGCCGGGGAGACGGTTGACGAGCACGCCCTGCTGGCCAAGCGTGAAGAGTATCCGGCCGAAGTACCTGCTGGAGCCCTTGTCCTATGCGCCGGGGTCGATGTTCAGGACGATCGACTGGAAGTGGCGGTGTACGGCTACGGCCCCGGAGAAGAGTCCTGGGCGATCGACTACCGTGTCCTGTGGGGAGATCCCGGGCAACAGGCCCTCTGGAAGCAATTGGACGATATCCTGATGACCGGCACCTACAAGAGCGAGCATGGGCACCGAATGCGTATCTCCGCAACTTGCATAGATAGCGGCGGTCACCACACCCAGGCGGTTTACGACTACGTCAAGCCGCGCCAATCTCATCGGGTTTTTGCCATCAAAGGCATGGCGGGATTTGGACGGCCGATCCTGTCTTCGCCAAGCAGAAAGCGGACTGGCCGGAATCGCCGGCAGGTCAACCTGTTCACCGTTGGGGTGGATCCGGCCAAGGGGCTGCTTTACTCTCGGCTCAAGCTTACGGAGAAGGGACCAGGGTACTGTCACTTTCCTGCAAACGAAGATTTTGACGGGGAGTTCTTTGCCCAGCTAACGGCCGAAAAATGCGTCACTCGGTACGTGAAGGGATTTCCTAAACGGGAGTGGATCAAAACACGGTCCCGAAACGAAGCGCTGGACTGTACGGTGTATGCTCTGGCCGCCCTGTACAATTTGAACCCCAAATGGGACGCCTTGGTGGCGAGGATGAAAAAACAACAGGATGGCGAGGAGCCGCAGGAGGACAAGCCGAAACGGGCTCCGACACAAGGGCGTAGGCGACGGAAAAGCTGGGTAAATTCCTTTTAGGTCGATAAATCTTTCTGTCTCCAGGAGGATGTACTAGCCTAACGCAATTGAGTCATTACAATTTTGTTTTACTGAAAAGGATTTGTACAAAGGGGGAGATCCGATGGATCCAAAATCCAGCGATAATAGTCCGAAACAAAGACTGACCGACTTGCTAAAAATAGCTTCGGTGGAGGACCTGTCCCTCGACGATGCTGCTGACCATTGCGGGGAACTTATCGACCTAAGTAGTGATTACGAGGAAACGGCCGGCTTGGAATTAGCGATAGACTTGCTCGAGGAAATCATTGCAAGATGTATGGCGTCCGCAGAGAGAGCTCAACTCTACTATTTAGAAGGAAATGCATGGTCATCTCTTGACCAAATCGCGGATAGGTCAACGGAGTCGGTCTGGAATTGGGATCGAGCGAAGGCAGAGAAAGCACTCCTTGCGTTTCGTCGAGCGATCAAAGAACCCGGCTTCAACGACCAGCCAGGCATTTGGCGATCCATGGTCTATACGAATCTCGGCAATACACTCGATACAATCGGCCGTTTTGTCTCGTCGGCATCAACATATGCATCGGCTGCGAGTGCGGATCCGACATTTGGAATGCCCTGTGTAAACAGGAGCATTTCACTTTGGCACTATGCTATGAATCATTATGACGCCAGCCAAAAAAGAATTCTCCTTTGGCACGCAAACAAGCAAATGACGTCCGCTCTTCGAATAGCTCTGGAGCCAGGGGTTGATGAAAAAGGACGAAAGTTCCTTTCTCAGTTTGAGAGGGTCGTCGGTGCTAAGTTTCTTGAGGCTCCCTTGGATCTTGAGGAATACTCGCTCGGCGCAACGGAAGATGAAGTTCTATACCGGCGCTGGTGTCTGGAGAATTGCCTTTTTCTTAATCCACTTAATGACTGTGTGGCCGAGTCTATCGCGGCACAAGATATTCTCCACCTGCCTGACATGGTGCGCCCCGTGGGTGAGGGACCGGGTTTTCATGGCTTCTTCAACCAGATCAAACAGGAATATGCGTCAGCGAGATTCTTCCTATACGAATCCCTCAACAACGATGAGGTTCATTTTTCCGATCGAGACGTCATGCTTGTGGATATCCTGGACTATGCGTCTTTCGGGCTTGCTTCGGGAAAGGCTCGGTGGGCATTTCGATCCGCAGCCTCGATCATGGACAAGATAGCGGTGTTCCTTGCCTGGTACTTTGGGCTGCCGAATTCCGCACGAACCGATTTTCGAAAGGTGTGGTACGAGAAGGGGAAACCCGAAAAGGGATTGAGAACTGAGTTTACATCTCGGAAGAATTGGCCTCTCCGAGGACTCTATTGGCTTAGCAAGGATCTATACAAAACCTCGATCTGCGGTGAGGACCTAAATCCAGAGGTGAGCCAGTTTCGAGATATCCGCAACGGCCTTGAACATAGTTATGTGAAGATTCAAGAATTTGACCCACCCAGTATTGAAGGTGATCCAACAAGAGACAATCATGCGGTTTCGGTAGGAAGGAACCGGTTTGAAGAAATGGCACTCCAGTATTTACAACATGCGCGTGAGGCTATCATCTACCTATCTCTTGGAATCAACCAGGATCAGCGCCAGAACAAGCCAGTGGACGGAGGTATCGTTCTGCCGACATTCCTCCCTGAAGTGGATGATGACTGTAAGTTTTAGGTTCGTCTCTGCGCACAGGTCGCTCTGACGAATAACGGTGGGTATTAGCCTGCTAAGCCGGCGGGAACGATTCTAAACAGATGGTCCATGGAGGTCTGCAAATGAAAAAGACCCTGCGGTACAAATTTACTGAGGCCGTCATTAACAAACTGGATCCTCCATCCGATCGCGACCGGTACTACGTCTACGACACAGTCTTTCCCGGTCTGTGCTTGATGGTTACCAGGCGTCACCGAAGGACCGGGACGTTTCGCCGGACTTTCTACCTGAATTGCTGCATCGACGGTAGGTCACGGCGAATTCGCATCGGTGAGGCCAAGAACATCACCCTCGTGCAGGCGCGGAAGCAGGCTAAGATTCTTGGGGGTTTGGTCGAGTCGGGCGTTGATCCGATGGAAGCCAAGCGAGAGAAGCGTCGAGAGATGACCCTTGATGACCTGATGGGCGAATATCTGGCTCGACATGCCAAGCCTCACAAGAAGACCTGGGAACAGGACGAGAGGCTCTACAAACGGCGACTCAGCCGCTGGGCTAGGTGCCGGCTGTCGTCGATCACGCCGAGGGAGATCGACCGATACCACAAACAACTTTCCGACGAGGTCGGGATCTACACGGCCAACGCCATGTTGACTTTGCTGAAGACTATGTTCAACAAGGCTAAGAAGTGGCGGCACTTCAAAGGTGAGAACCCTACCAATGAGACCGCTCTCTTCCGTACGAAGAGCAGGGAGCGCTGGATCACCCCTGAGGAGATGCCGCACTTCATGGCTAGCCTCAAGCAATACCCGGATGACGACTTCCGGGATTACGTCCTGGTAAGCCTCTACACTGGAGCCCGGCAAGGCAATGTTCTGGCCATGCGATGGGAGGACATCAGTCTAGACGAGATGGTCTGGAC
>JAHOYX010000099.1 GCA_019038705.1 Spirochaetales bacterium | reverse complement strand
TCCCTTCCAGCTCTCCGGGGGCTTGCGACAACGCGTAATGATCGCAATCGCAATGGCATGCGAGCCGGATATCATGATCGCGGACGAGCCGACCACGGCGCTCGATGTCACCATCCAGGCCCAGATTCTTCGACTCATGGCAGATCTGAAGTCCCGCACAGGCACCTCCATCATGTTTATCACTCATGACCTGGCGGTCATCGCAAGCTTCTCGGACCGCGTCATGGTGATGTATGCCGGTGTCGCCGTGGAGCAGGCTTCGGTTCACGAAATCTTCAAGAAGCCGCTTCACCCGTACACTCAAGGGTTGCTCGGGTCAATTCCCGTGCTCGGTGAGGTCAAGAAAGAAGCAGATGGGACGCGTCGGCTTCTCAGCGCGATTCCCGGAACCCTGCCTGACCACCGGAACTTTCCGAAAGGATGCCGATTCGCGCCGCGTTGTACGAAGGTGACGGCCAAGTGTTGGGAAGCTGAGCCGGCGCTGGTACACACAGAGGAAGGGCACCAGGTCAGGTGCTTCCTTTACAGCGACGAAGTGCAGGCAACGCCGACCGATGGAGGACAGTCATGAATGATCTGCTCCTGAAAGTGGTCGGCCTGAAGAAGACATTCCCGGTGAAGGCGAGTACCTTCTCCGCCAAAACTCTCATGCTGAAAGCGGTAGACGGGGTTGATCTTGATCTCAGAAGAGGCGAGACGTTGGGCCTGGTTGGTGAATCCGGCTGCGGAAAGACAACCGTTGGACGATGCCTCCTGCGACTCTACGAGCCGGACGCCGGCAGGGTCTATCTCAATCCGCAGGAAGACGTGATTGAACAGGTTGGAGAACTGGACGCTGCCGTCGGCGAAATGAGTAGCGAACTCAGCGAACTGGAGTCCCAACCGACGAAGACATCCGCCGATCGTCAGCGGCTTCGGACGCTGAAGAGTGGCGTGCTGGGCAAGAAGAAGAAGGCGCGGGACATTGCCAAGGCCACCGATATCCTGTCCATGGATCGCCAGACCCTGAAGAGCCATCGCCGACAGATCCAGCTGGTCTTCCAGGATCCGTGGGCGTCGCTCAACCCTCACATGGTCGTCAAGGACATCGTGGGCGAGGGACCCAGGGAGTATGGAACGCATGCCGGTCGCGAACTGGATCTTTGGGTCCACGAGCTTCTGGAGAAGGTCGGCCTTCCACCGCAGGCGGCAAATCGATATCCACACGAGTTCTCCGGTGGTCAGAGACAACGCATCGGGATAGCCCGGTCGTTGGCACTTACCCCTTCACTTATCGTGTGCGATGAACCGGTCAGTGCATTGGACGTTTCAATCCAGGCTCAGATTCTCAACCTGTTGATATCCCTTCAGGACGATTTCAATTTGACCTACATGTTCATTGCTCATGACCTGAGCGTCGTGCAGTACATCTCTGATCGAGTGGCGGTCATGTATCTTGGAAAGGTGGTGGAGACGGCGGAATCGTCCGGACTCTACGCCAACCCGCGTCACCCGTACACCCAGTCACTCATGTCGGCCGTCCCGGTGGCGGATCCCGATCACCAGGTGAACCAGATCATCCTGGAAGGCGATGTACCGAGCCCGGTGAATCCTCCGAGCGGGTGCACTTTCCATCCGCGGTGTCGTCACAAGATTGATGTGTGTGCCGAGATCAAACCGACCCTCGGGAAAGACCAGGATGGGCATGTGATCTCCTGTCACAATCCGCCCAAGGGCTGATGGAACGGCTATGTTCCGGCTGGTGTAACGGCTATGTTTCGAATTCGATCACGCATTGCGCTATCTCACCCGAGTGAGTGCCGGCTGGTTCTCCGCAGCAATCCCGGCAGAAGGGTTCTGTTTGGCATTGTCGGGGTGTTGCTCCTCGTCGCGCTCTTTCTGAGCGTCGATTGGCAGGCAGACTTTGAGGGAAGCATGGTTGCCGGCACGATTTTCTACTTCGTGCTGACAGCCACCTGTATCGGCGTGGCCGCCTGGGGTAGTTCGATTCTCTTTGATTCAGAGAACGACGAGATCAACTTCACAAAGACTATCCTCGGCATCGAGGTCCGACGTGAATGCATTGGAGCGTCGGCAGTGCAGGCTGTCACCATTGAGGGAGTTCGTTTTCTGAAAGATTCAGAACGCCCACAGCCCGGGCTGCTCAACACGCGTTTTCGCAACTACGTTGAGCGCCGGAACAATTACTACAAACTGTTTCTGGATCTGGGAGAGCGGCGGCAGTTCGTTGAGGACTCGACCGATCTGACCGATCTTGACGCAGCTGCAACTGAGATTGCCCGGTTCCTCCAGGTGTCGCTCCGCCGCGAAGAGATATAGCCCGGACCGCCAACCACTCAATACTGCCCGTAGTCAATCGCCATGACGCGGCGCACAACGTTCAACATCGCCGTGGTCACATCGTGTTCCGTCTCGGTCACCCTGAGGCGGGCCTGATCCAGAGCCAGTTGCGTGATGTCTCCGCGACCGAATCGGAAGTCGGCCTCGGCAAGGTCCTGCCGGGAGTCTGACAGATCATCCTGGGCCACACCGAGGTCATCCAGACTGAACTGCAGTTCGTTGAGCGCCGAGAGGGCGTCGTACTCGGCGATTCGAACAGCGTACTCGTATTCCCGTTCGGCAAACGCCAGATCTGATTCGGCGTCCCGGACGGCAGTGCCGTCCCAATCGGCGGGGGAAACGGTCAACTCGGCGCCGACACTGTACCGCCAGTCTGGGAGACCGCCGGACGCGGTAATGGAGAGGTGCGGAGTGAAGCGATGTGTCGACTCAAGATCAAGTTGGGCCGACCGAACATCCTGCACCGCGCGAACAACGGCGACGTCCCCCTCCGCGAGCTCAGTGGCCGGTACGGATTCCAGCACGTTCACGGCTGAGCCGACGAATGATTCCGGGTCGAGTTCGCCGGCGGACGGTAGCTGGATTGACTCCGGCGCAACGCCGATGTCGCGCGCCAGCACTTCTTGAGCACGATCCAGCGAAAGCTCTGCGCGCACAATCCGCTCGGCACCGGTCCGGACGGCGTCTTCTGCCGAGGTCAGCTGCTGATCGGTTGCCCTGTCGCGGTCGTAGAGCGCCTGTGTATCGGCCAGAGATCGGATGGCGACCTCCTGTTGGAGGAGGAGAAGCTCCAGTTCCATCTGAGAGGACACCGCATCGATGAGAGATCCAACTGCGCGATACGCTGCGCCTGCCCGGGTCGCAACCAGATCAGCGGCCGCAGACTCGGCGGCCAGCTCAGCTCTGTCTCGGCCCGTGGGATCCGCGAATGGATTGAAGGTGAGGCCAACCGAACCCGAGAGCGGGTCGACGCTTCCCCCCGGTGGGTCGACTGTCGATTCTATCGCTGAGAGGCTGCCGGCCAATACCAGTTGCGGAATGATCTCAACACCCGCGGAGAGCACCGCAGAGCCCGAAGTAGACAGCGGTGTATTGACATCGCCGCCCATCGATCCGGTGAGTTTCAACGAGATGTCATCCAGATATCCGGCGATTCCCAGGTCATCCAGTTGATCCTGGAGACGGCGCTGGAGTACTGCAACCTGGTTATCCGCGTCCACCGCAAGCTCGGCGGCGAGTTCCAGTGTCAGGCGCGCGGCCGTCCCGGCGGTCGTGTCCTGGCCGGCCACGACCGCCGCCGAGAACAGCAAGCCGACGGCGAGCACGATCGCCGCCGGCCGGCCGCGCATCACGCCGCGACTTGGCGTCACGCCGCGGCTGCGCGTCACGCGGCGTCCTCTTTGATGCATTCCACAATCGGGGTTCGGCTGGCTGAGATGGCAGGGAAGAATCCAAAGAGTGCGCCGGCGATGACCGCGGCGCCAACAGCCAACAGGATCGGGAGGGCGCCCGGGACCGAGAGATTCAGGTCCGTCGCCGAGAGACCCGATGTCTCAAAGAACGGGACAAGCGATGCTCCGATCATCCGATAGAACACGAATGCGAGCCCAGCGCCAATCGCGCTGCCTGCGAGCGAGAAGTAGAGTGCCTGCATCATAAAGAATCGACGGATGCTCGCCCGGGTTGCGCCGATAGCCCGCCGAAGGCCGATCTCTCTCATTCGGTTCAGGACCTCTACAAGCATGATGCTGAAAATGCCGATTGAACTTGCCACGAGGACGATAGCGCCAAGCACATTCACCGTGAGAGCAAAACTGCTCACTGATCGGCGGCTTTCCTCTATGAGCGGCTCGGGGCCGTGCGGCGACCCTTCCCAGACCGAAACAACGGTTTCGTCACCGTACTCGAGTTCAAGAATGACCCCGATTCGAGATGCGGCCGACTCCACGGTGGCGTCAATCAGGCGCGCCATAATGACGGCGGACGGGTCAAACCTAATCTGCAATCCGGCCGGAATGTTCGTGCCGATTGGGATGATGAAGTCACCCACGCCAAACGCCTCGCGCACGAGTTCCGACACGTCGGCGAAGACGCCAACGACGGTGTACGGCTCCTGCGACAGACTCATCCGTCGGCTTTGACCCCCGCCGGAAGAGGTAGTAACGCTGATGGTCGGAACGGCAGTCTCCACCTGTTGGCCAACAGCCTGATCAGCGCTGCCAAAAAGGATTCTGGCGGTGGACTCTGAGATGACCACGAGCTGCCGCCTGTTGTCCACGTCTTCCTGCGTGTAGAAGCTGCCGGCGACCATTTCCAGATTCATCAGATCGTCGTAGGTGGCGTCGGCCGCAACCGAAGACCGGACCTGGTAACTCGTGTTGTTCGCCGAAACGCGATTCCACCGCGCGTCGCCCACGAGGGTCAGATCGTCCAGGTTTTCGTACTCGGTCGACAGAATTTCGGTGACATTGGCGTCAAAATCCGAGGGGAATTGACGGTCAATCTGCCCGTCGTCTCCGATGGTTGCATTCGCAATGACGATGCGCCGCCCGTCCTCGGAGAGGCTCCTCTGGAGGGCGGCGTTCACGTCAAAACTGAGGCTGAAGGTGATGATCAACGCACCAACGCCGATTGCGATGGTGAGGAGCGTGAGCACTCCGCGGAGCGGGTATGTTCTGAAGTACTGGCCAAATGACTTAAGTGTGGAAACCATTGAACTCTCCTACTCCGACCGGATTGCGAGGGCCGCGTCAATGCGTCCGGCCTGGAGAGCCGGGTAGACACCAAAAATGAGACTGAACAGAAACGCGCCAAGAGCGCCAACCAGCAGGAACGGCCAGTTCACCAGTGTGACGGCCGAGACCTCAGCGATGAGCGCAGATTGGAGCAGACGGTAGACGAACGGTGAAACCGCAAGTCCGATGACCGCACCTGTCAGGCTCATGAAGGCTGATTCGTTGAGAAACTGACGTGCTATCTCACGGCGTGTCGCGCCGAGGGCCCGGGTAATTCCGATCCCCTTGGTCCGCTTGATTACGCGCATGAGCATCAGGTTGAAAAGATTGATCGATGCGATGAAGAGACCGGCCGCCGCAAGAAACAGTACGACGGACAGAATCCGACTGAGTTTTTCCCGTTCAGTCTGCAGTTCTTCAAGAGGGGCGGTTATCCGTACCGCGCCGTCGCCATACTCCGCGCCGAAGTGCGCCTGGAGTTCCGCAGTGGCCAGATCCAGGTTCGCGCTGTCGTCTACCGCGAAGCGCAGGGTCCCGGCCGGCCGGTGGAAGCGCATCACGTTGCCGCCAAAGTTGACCTGGGCAGCCGCGTTCGGCACGTAGGCCACATCGTTGTAGGACGCGTCGGTTTCAGTATCAGTGAGCGTTGTCGGGGAGAGAACCCCAATCACCGTGTATGTTTGAAGGTTGAGCCGGATCCGGGTGCCAAGGGCGTCACCATCCGGGAAGAGTGCATCAGCCAGTGAACTGCCCAGGACAATGACCTGGTTCCCGGACTCGAGGTCTTCATTGGTGAACTCCGACCCTTCGGCCACAGCGAGTCCATATGCTTCAAAGAACTCCGCAGAGACCCGTCTGCCCGGAAACGATTCCAGGGGCAATTCGGTCAGGACGTCGTCATCAACCTGAAAGAACTGATCCAGATTGAATTCCGGCGGTTCCTCACCGGCCGCGGCGGCGTCCTCCATCTGCTTTCGAATTGCAGCGAATGGATTGTCCGAGCCACCGGACCCGGCTCCATCGCCTCTCGCTGCCCCGTCGCCTTCGGCGGCATCAGTCATGTCGGTCGGGGGCGGGAATGTACCGGGCGGTGGGAATGGAAGCTCGACGCCGGCTTCGCCGGCACCCGCCGCGGGGTCCCTGGAGGAATCGCCGAGCGCTACACCCCCGGCCGCCGCCATGCCTCGCCCCGAGAATCTTCCGGAACCTGGCAACTGCGTAGAAAGCTGTTCCCGATCGGCCAGGTAGCCATAGGTCACCAGTGAGGTGTTTTCCAGGGCCACCTGAATGTCGTCATAACCCAGAGACGCCTCGGATGTCGTGTCCGGGTCATACTCCACAGCCGGTTCATCCAACTCGGTCTCATTCCCCACTGCCTCAACAATGAGCTCCCGGTAGGCAGGATGACTCAACAGGTACTCGGTCTGCTCGTCGTAGGAGCGAATGAACGCAGCCATCGAAGCGACGAGCGCAACACCAACCGCGGTTGCGAGCACGACCAGAATCGACTCCACGAGCCGACCGCGTATGTGCCGTATGCTCACCAAAAGCCGATCAATGGGCCTCATGCAGCCCTCCCGGTGTCGCTTTCAACCACGCCATCTCTGAGTCGCACGCACCGAGATCCACGCTTACCGAGAACATCATCGTGGGTGACCATCACAACGGTCACTCCGTCACGATTGAGGCCGTCCAGGATCTGAAGAATTTCCTCGCCCTTGTCGCTCGGCAGGTTCCCGGTAGGCTCGTCGGCGAGGATCAGGGTGGGGTCATTGGCCAACGCTCTCGCAATTGCCACCCGTTGCTGTTCGCCGCCGGAGAGCATGTTTGGATAGTGATAGAGCCGATGCTCGAGGCCGACCTGGACCAGCAGGCTCCGTGCCCGTTCCCGTCGCTCCGATCCACGGATGCCCGCGTACATGAGGGGAAACATGACGTTCTCGAACGCATTGAACTCGTTGAAGAGATTGAAACTCTGGAACACGAAACCGAAGTGCTGGTTTCTGATCCGCGACAGTTCCTTGTCGGACAGCGTCATGAGATCGTGTTCCTCAAGGCGGTAGGTCCCGGCGTCGGGACTGTCCAGGATGCCCAGAATGTGGAGCAGAGTTGACTTTCCGGAGCCCGATGGGCCCATGACGGTGATGAACTCACCCCGATCGATGGCCAGGTCAATGCCCTTTAGCGCGCTTATCTGCACCGAGCCGAGATCGTAACTCTTTGAAATGCCTTCGAGAGTAATCATTCGCTGTCTCCTGTTTGTACTGTCTGGTAGTCAATGAAGTTGGTGTAACTGCTGGTGATAATCTGGTCTCCCGGTTCAACCCCGGTGAGAATCTGAACCGAATTGTCGGTTATGGTGCCGTAAGTCGCCTCAATCCGCGTCGCGACATCGCCGTCGATCCGGTAGAGGTACTTCCGGTTTCCGGACGTCAGGTATGGTCCACGGGGAAGCACGATTGCGTTGACAACCTCCCCAATGAGAACCTCCACAATCGTGGAAGTCCCGGAAATGATCTCCGCATCGCCCACGTCAACGGCTATGTCCAGCTCGACGGTTGGTGTTCCGCCGTCCGACGAGCTCTGGGCTGTCAGGCCGATTCTCTCAATCGCGCCGGCCACTCGGGTCCCTGAGATATCAACGGCAACGGGCTGTCCAACCGAGATCAGGCCCACGTACTGCTCCTCAATCTCGGACTGAATGAGCGGGTTCCTGGAATCGGCAATCTCCATGAGGGTTTGATACTGCTGGATTCGCTCGCCGCTGGTCGTGGCCGCATCTGCAATTGAGATGACCCGACCTGTCATGGTGCTCGTCACGCGCGCATCGGTGATGCGCTCATCGAGATCCGCGATATCTTCCCGGATCGTCAGGAGGTCGTCCTCATAGTTGCTTCTGGTGAGCTCGTGTATTGCCAGCGCTTCTTCCACCTCTGCGTCGTGGTCGTCCACGGCGTCCTGAGCAGCGTCCGCGTTATCCTGCCAGTCTTCGAGTTCCGAAAGGCTTGCCGATCCAAGATCGTAGAGTTCCTTCGTGTCGGCCAACTCGTCTTGAGCCTCCGCAAGGGCCTCGACGAGGTTCTCGCGCTTCCGGTCGAATGCCCGGAGATCGTACTCGTGCTGGAGCAGAAATCGATCAAAGTCGCGCTGCTCTCGTTGGAGCTGAAGCTGTTTTGAATCCAGTTGATCCTGCAGATCCTCGGTCTCAAGGATTGCGACGAGTTGGCCGGCGGTGACCCAGTCTCCTTCAGAGACCAGGAGAAGCCCCATGGTACCGGATTCCGGCGCGGTCACGGTGGCTTCTGCCCGGGCACTCACCATGCCGGAAAGCTCCACGGTGTCCTGCAGGGTTGCCACGGTGACTGTTGACACCGAGTAGTCGATCACTGCTTGAGTTGCTTCGCGGGGAATGAACAGGAAGTATCCCCCAACAAGCACCGCTGCGATAACGAGGATTACGAACAGGGCAATTCGTGCCTGGCGCCTGCTGCCTGCCCGACGAACCCGGCCGGTTGCGCCAATTGGAGCAACCTCATTCCGGCCGGGGGACTGCACAATGGGTGCCGATCGTTTGGCGGGCTGAGATTGCCTGTCGGGCAGGATTGGCTGCAGGCCGTTCTGACTCATCGATGCCTCCTTGATACGTTCGCGCAAGGATACGTGTTCAAGAAGATACGCGGGGCAGGCCCGTCATTGGTTAACCTCTCGTAAAAGGTCGTTAAGAGAGTAAAACCGCTGTTAAGAGTGTAAAATCAAGCTTTGCAGAGCAGAATCAACTGTTACATTCAGGATGGCTATGAACATGCGGAGGAGAAATCTCCTGGCAACACTATTTCTCGTCGTCTTGCTGCTGGCGTTCCCCGCTGCAGCGGCAATCCAGACCGTATGGTTGAACGCGGCGAGTGAGGCGGAAGCGGACCGTATGCAGCGGGCGCTGGGCAACGCGATGCGTCAGATCCGGGCGGAGTTCGCGTTTGAGTTCGCAAGCATCGCCACGCTCCTCCCGCCGAAGGTTGACGATCAGGCAGGCGCCGCTCCAATCGACCTTGACGACCTCTCCCGGACCTATCCGAGCTTTCTCGCCGCATGGCGTGATCGATCCCGGTTTCCAGGCCTGATCGACGAGATCATCTACCTGGGGCACCGCGAGGGCGCGACCGGTGACGAAGCGGCGATCTATCGATACGACCCGGAAACCGAGCAGTTCACCCCGATCATCGAGTCGCGCGGCGAACTCGGCGACGGGCCGTCCGACAAGTGGCTCCGTGAAACAGTTGCGGTAACACAGGACGGCCTGCTGTACCGCCAGCGGGGAGCCGATCCGCTGACACTGGTGATCCCTCTGAACCGTGGTGTGGACCGGGTCGTCGACACCGGCTACCTGCTGATCCACCTTGATCGGGTCTACCTGGCGACAGTCGTTGTTCCCGAGCTTGCCTCCGGATATCTTGGAGCGGGGGCCGACGATTACACCATCTCAGTGGTTGACTGCGATACTGAGGAACTCCTGTGGTCGAACGGCGATCTGGATTTCGCCGCCCACGCCGCCGAGGATCTCCCGCAGGTTGACGAGATCATGTCCATTTCCACCGGGCCGATGCTGAGCTTCGGCGTCATCAGTCAAATGGGAATGGATGTCCAGCTCGAGGTTGCCAACGAGGTCACAGCCCGCGTACAGGAACCCCTTGTTCAGCAGTGGATGAGCCTTCGAGGCCGGGGCGAGGTGGGAATCCCCCGAGGTGACGAGATTGACGGGTCGCCGCCGTGGTTGGAGTCCCCGAGCGGCCTGACGGTACTTGTGCGGCACAGTGTAGGAAGCATCGGAACGGCGGCACGAATCGAGAGAAATCGAAATCTCCTCGTCAGCTACACTGTTCTGGGGCTTCTTGCCGCCACCGCAATCTCGTTCTATCTGCTCTTCCGGCGAGCCAACCGGCTGCGAGAGAAGGAACATGAGTTCGTCGCGACGGTGACTCACGAACTTCGCACGCCGGTAGCGGCGATCCATGCGGTTGCCGACAACCTGGCCGAAGGAATCGTCACGCGACCGGATCAGATCAAGGACTACGGGAAGGCGATGCTCGATGAGGGCCGGCGTCTCCGGACGATGATTGATCAGGTGCTCCTGTATGCGGGTCTACAGGGAGGTTCCCGGGTCGGCTCGTTGACCGAGATCAACGTGGATGAACAGGTTGCACGGGCCTGCTCACAGATTCCCGAACTGAATCGTGATCGCCTCACGATCCGGGCAGAGCCGCGATTGCCGAGCTTCAGAGGTGATCCGATCGCCATAGAATCGATCATTCGCAATCTTGTCTCAAACGCTGCGAAGCACAATGATGAATCCACCACGATTTCGCTCAATGTCCGCGGGGATCATGGTTCTGACCCGATCGCGGTCGGCGGGCGTTTCAGCCTCGTGATAGAGGTCACGGACAACGGGCGGGGCATCCCTCGCCGGGAACTGCATCGCGTTCGCGAGCCATTCTTCCGCGGCGCACAAAGCCAGGCGGACCAGGTGCCCGGGAGTGGATTGGGGTTGAGTCTGGTCAAGAGAATCGTTGATACATATGGCGGATCTCTCACCGTGAACAGTACATCCGGCCAGGGCACCACGGTGATCGTTCGACTACCGTGTGAGCGGGGAGAGTGAAATGGGTTGCAAGGTGCTGATCGTCGAAGATGAGGCAGCCATCTCCATGCCGTTGCGTGACCGGCTTGAGAGCGAGGGCTACGAAGTCGGTGTCGCCGGAGACGGACTTCAAGGCTTCGCGAAAGCGTCCACCGGGGAGTGGGACCTCCTCATTCTGGACCTGATGCTCCCGGGGCGAGACGGACTCGAGGTCTGCCGGGATCTGCGAGGGAAGGGGATTACCACTCCCGTGCTCATGCTCACGGCTCGGGATCAGACGGTGGACAAAGTGCTGGGCCTCAAGATCGGTGCCGATGACTACCTCACGAAACCATTTGAGATGATTGAACTGCTGGCGCGGGTGGAAGCGCTCCTTCGCCGCAGACCCGGCCAAACTCCGAATGCGACACTCTATCCGATTGGCGACTACGTCCTGGACATCCGAAAGCAACTCCTCCGCAAAGGAGGCGAGACCACTGAGCTTTCCACCCAGGAGTTCAAGCTCCTGAAGTACCTCTGCGAGCACAAGGGTGAGGTCCTTGACAGGGACGAGCTTCTTGACGCCGTGTGGGGTTACGACGAAGTGCCGTACACGCGAACCGTGGATGTCCACATTGCCTGGCTCCGACAGAAACTCGGGGACAGCAAGAGCCAGAAGCTCATTATCACAATCCGAGGTCGCGGGTATAAGCTTGAAGGGTAGATAGTACCTGAGTCCTGCGGCAAGGTGTGATACACTTGGCATCGCGAACAAGGCAATCGATGAAAAGCAAAATCATGGCTGAGGACGAGCGGCTTGCGTTCCAGTCCAGGCTTGCCGGCCTGGAACAGGAGAGCCGTCGTCTCGCCGACGATAACGAGAAACTCCGCTCGGACCAGCAGGCTCTCAAGAACCATGAGGCTGAACTCGAAGCCCTTCTCAATCGGAATCCTGCGACCGGATTGCCGATCCGCCGTGTCTTTGATCGCGATTTTGAACGACTGCTTGCAGAAGTTCTCGCGCAGGAGCGCGGGCCGCGCATAGCCGTTGGCCTCCTCAGACTCGGGAGTGACTACGAGAAGATCAAGAACATCCGGGACAGGAATCGGGTCTTGCTCTACAAGACTGCCGACAGGATCAAGAGCATCGTCGGCGACAACGTGTACCAGAGCGATCGACTGGACGAGTTCCTGGTGATCTTCCGAAACATGCCGAACATTGACGGGGTTGAGCTCCGCGCTGACCAGATCGTCGAGGAAATCTCGCGGCCGCACGAACCTCCCGCCGACGATGTGAGGTTCGGCTGTTCTCTTGGGACGGCCGTGTTTCCCTATCACGGTGAGACTCGGGAAGAACTACTCGGGAATGCGGACATTGCGCTGACCGAGAGTGAACGAACGCGCAGCCCGCACGTTGTATACACCGATCAGATGGGAGACCGATACCGCGAGCGACGATCGTTGGAGACGGAGCTGAAAGCGGCAATCCAGGGGGGATTTGAGCAGTTTTCGCTCCATTTCCAACCATTCGTGAACCGCGACCGGAAGATCACCGGTGCGGAAGCATTGATACGGTGGAATCATCCGTCCGTGGGGCTCATACCGCCAACCAGATTCATCCCGATTGCCGAGGAAATAGGGAGCATTCGATTCATCGGCCAGTGGACACTCTACAGAGCCTGTCGCCAACTCAAGGCCTGGCACCGGGACGGGTACGACGACCTGGATATCTCGATCAATCTCTCCCCGTCTCAGTTCAATCAGGTTGATCTTGCGGAACGGATTGATGGCATTCTGGACTCGGTCCGCCTGAAGGGGACATCTCTCAAGCTCGAGCTCACCGAGACGACCATCATGGAAGATCCCGAGGACGCCATCGTCACAATGAACCAGCTTCGGGATCAGGGTATCACGATGTCACTTGACGATTTCGGCACGGGATATTCCAGTCTGAGCTACCTGCGCCGTTTTCCGATTGAAACGCTCAAGATCGATCGCAGCTTTGTCACGGACGTTGACACGAATCGCGCAAATCAGGAAATCGTCAAGGCAATGATCGGCATGGCCAGGAGCTTTGGTATGCAGACGCTGGCCGAGGGTGTGGAACGCGAAGAGGAGTTGGAACTCCTGTTCGACCTGGGGTGCGATCATGTGCAGGGATTCTACTTCTCCAAGGCCGTGCCCGATACAGAGTTCCAGGAGCTCCTGTCCAACGGTGGCGAGTTCCGTTCCGTCGGCGCATGATCTGCCTCGAGCTGACCGGCGCCACTCTCCGCGAGAATCTCACTCTTCTGCAATCACACACCAACTTCGTGAACATGGCGGAGCTCCGGATTGATCTTCTGACCACTGACGAGAGAGCCGCCATTGCCGGGTTCCCCGGGCAGGTGGAGCAGGCGCTCGGCCGGCCTCTTGGCCGCGCACTCCCGTTGATCTGCACGGTCCGCCGCGCGTCGGATGGCGGGAGCTACGTGGCTTCGGAGAGCGAGCGGCTCAGGCTTCTTGAAGAGGGGATCACCGCGGGGTTCGCCTACGTTGATCTTGAGTCGGATCTCCGAGAGAGTCCGGCGGGGAAGGCCGTCGGCGAGCATGCGCGGGTGACCGGGTGTGAGATCATCAGATCGATCTATGATCCCGTCGGGCAGCCCGCGGATGCCGAAGCCATAGTGCGCCGGCTCAGCGACGACGGCCGGGAGATCGCCAGGCTCACTGTCACGCCGCGGACAACCGCGGATCTCGTGGTTCTTCTAGAGGCCGCCGACAGGACACGTGACGTGCGCAAGATCCTCATCGGGACGGGCCCGTACGGGTTTCCCACTCGTATCCTCAGCCGGCGGTTCGGAAGCATGTTGACATGCGTGTCGGCTCCTGGAACCGAACAAGCCGCGCCAGGTCACATCGGGCCGGTGGATCTCACGACGCTCTATCGCTTCCGTGACATCACACCGGATACCAGACTCTTCGGGATCATCGGGTCTCCGATCGCTCACTCCCGCAGTCCTCAGTACCACAACCGACGATTTGCCGCCGACCAGCTCAATGCCCGTTACCTCCCGATTCTCGTGGATGACGTCCAGGCGTTCTTCAACCTGGCCGATCGACTCCCGTTCCACGGTGTTTCGGTGACGATGCCGCACAAGGAGGCCGTGCTGCCGTTTCTTGCGGATGTGGACGCCGGAACCACGGCCGCCGGCAGCTGCAATACGTTCGTCCGTCGGATGCCAGGGGCCGCGCCGCCGGGATGGTTTGGCGTGAACACCGATGTGCCCGGATTCCTTGCCCCGCTTCGTGAGGCGCTCGGAGAGAATCCAGGAGGCCTGGGTGTAACCGTGATAGGAGCCGGGGGCGCGGCCCGTGCCGTCGTGTACGCGCTTGTCCAGGAGGGGGCGCGCGTTCTGGTAGTGAATCGATCTGTGGACCGGGCAGCCGGCCTGGTCTCCGACCTCCAGCCGCTCGGCTCAGGCGGTGGCGCCATCGCTTCGGCGTCTCTGGCCCCGGATACGGACCTCAACGGCTATCGAGACGTGATTGTTCAGACCACCAGCGTCGGCATGCATGGCGTCGGCGACCCCGCGCCCTGGCTACGCTTTGACGGAACCGAGCTGGTGTACGACATCGTCTATACCCCGCCCGAGACTCCATTCATCGTTCGCGCGAGATCTGCAGGGTGCCGGACCGTAACCGGGGATCGGATGTTCGATGCACAGGCCGACGCCCAGTATCGATTGTTCAGTCGGTTGGCTGTCTCTTGAACAGCGTCGCCCGGAGGCGTCGGACCAGGCCCAGCTTACTCACGGGGAGCTGCACCTGCACGCGATTCGGCAGTTCCTGTCCCTCCAGGATCAGCTCGCTTCCCTCTTTGCGGAGGGTTGACGGCTCAACGAGCCGTCGCTGTGGGCTGCCGTCGGCGGTTCGCTCAATGACTTCCAGGAATCCCCCGAGACTCAGGCTCTGTTCAATGATGCGGACCTTCCCGGAGTAGTCCAGGCCCTTCGCTTCAGTCTTTTCAGCTTTCAAGGCGCCGCTCTTGAGCTGGCGTTCTGAAAGGATGAGTTTGCGTTGAATCCGGGTGGAAAGCTCCTGACGCTGTTCGGCGGGTAGCGATCTCTCGGCAAGGGCAGAGGTAAGCTCGTCCTGGAGTTTTCCGCTTGAATTCAGAGTGCAGAGTGATTGATCCGCCGATTCAGATATCAGCCTGGCGATCCGCGCCACACGCTCGCCGGTGGCGCTTGACGGGCCGGCGTCCTGCCACGCAACGAGTCCGGCCGGGTCCGCCGGGGGGAGTTCCGGTACAAGTTCCACTCCCGCCTCCCGAAGTCCTTCCTGGAGCGCGGGCACGTCGGACTCATCCACGAGGTAGGTTCCCGGCGCGAGTTCGTGAACGATGAGTTGTCGGATGGCCGGGGAGTGTTCCACGGAGTGCCTGCGGCCCTCCTTCACCTGGAGCACCACCCCGCGATAGAGTCGGATGCTCTCATACTCCTCTTCCCAGGTTCGGATGGAGATGGCCACGTTTTGCGGGAGAAGGTCTTGCGTGAGCCGGGTGAGCCTGTCCTCAAGGTGTGAGGCCCCCAACCCGCCTCGCATCGCGGCCGCTACACGCTCCTTTGTCAACTCAAAGCGCGGATACCGATCATGACGCACCAGTTCAGAGACCTCGGCCACGAACAGAGCGTCTGCAAATTCCACCTCTGCGGGGAGCGTGAGTTCAAAATTCGCCTGGATGACGAGTGGCTTCGGTGACGCTGCGATCTCAGCCGGCCACGCCTTCACGAGAGAGCCGCTATTCTTCAGGAGGAGCCCCATCCGCTCCATCGACCGCATCACCTTCAACGCGGATTCGGCCGGGACACCGGTCGCAGCGGACGCCAGTCGGGCAACGCTGGGCGGATCAAGGGCCAGTCCGGCGGGCATGCTCGCGACAATGGCTTCGGCGGCGAGAACCGTGTCGGATCGCTCACCTTCATTCGCCGTAGCGCCGGCGCCGGCTATCTCTGCCAGGCGAGTGAGTGAGGAGACGCGAGTCCATCGATGCCAGGCGTGGATATTGGGGCGCACCCGCGAGTGATCCTCAACGACAAGTCCGAGTCCGAGGAGTGCATCGGTGAGGAAGTCGATCCGCAGGATCTCAGGCTCGTCGGGGGCCGAGATCCGCGCGTTGAGAACGGGCATCCGCTGCGCGATTGTCCGGGCACTCCGCTTTCTCAGAGACCCGTCCGCACGATAGAGTTCCGGTTCCTCGAGCAGGAATGAGAAGAATGAGATCAGGAGGGTATCGTCAACCCATGTCTGCCCGGCGCCGCCCGGCTTCACCCGGGTTCCGCGGAATAGCCGTGACGGATGGATGATGCCATTCACCATCCGCGGTTTGAGGTCCGGATTCAGGCGGATGCGCCCTGCGTCACGGTAGAGCAGAAGTCGATCCTCCAGATTCAACAGGTGATTGTGGAGTTCCAGGAAACTGTGGTCCGGTCCCAGGAACGCAAAGAGGTCCTCGTGGGATGGTTCGTCAAGCAGCCAGACGGCAGTCAGAATCTCGGCATCTGCTTCATCGATCAAGGAGATGATTCTGTTCTGGGTCTCGTTCTTCCTGAGGAGCGCGATGAGTCGGGCAATGAGATCGTGCTTGTTGAACGGCGTCTTGATCGGGCCGAGGTAGTTCCTGATGAGCTCAAAGAATGCGTCATCCGCAAGGGTGAGCAGGGTGCTCTTGAAATCGGCCATCAGCTATCCCACAACTCAATGTGGTACTTGTATCCCTGTTCGGTGAGGAACTTCTGTCGATTTGCGGCGAACGTTTCCTCGGTCGTATACCGGGATATCACCGAGTAGAAAAACGCATTCTTTTCCTTTGGCCGGAGGATTCTGCCGAGCCGCTGAGCTTCCTCCTGTCGAGATCCGAACGTGCCGGAGACCTGGATTGCCACCGATGCATCCGGCAGATCGATTGCAAAGTTGGCAACCTTGGATACCACAATGACTTTCACGTCTCCCGAGCGGAATGCACCGTAGATCCTCTCCCGCTCCGGGTTGGGCGTCTTGCCGGTGATGAGGGGCGCCGAAAGCGCCTCGGCAAGCTCGTCCAGCTGATTCAGATACTGGCCGATCACCATGATGGAGTCTTCGCGATGGTTGGCAATGATCTGACGGGCGATGTCGGTCTTGCGCGGATTCTCGCTGGCAATTCTGAACTTGCCACGCTTGTCGGCAACCGCATACCCGACTTTCAGTTCCTCAGGGAGGTCTATCCGAATCTCGTAGCAGTTTGCTTCGGCTATCCAGCCCTTGGCCTCGAGCTCCTTCCATGGAACATCGTAACGTTTTGGGCCGACGAGGCTGAACACATCGGCCTGCCTGCCGTCCTCGCGAACAAGCGTGGCGGTCAGACCGAGGCGGCGAACCGCCTGGATCTCTGCGGTGACACGAAAGACAGGCGCGGGGAGGAGGTGAACCTCGTCGTAGATGATGAGCCCCCATTTCCGCTCTCCGAAGAGCTTGAAGTGCGGGAAGTCTTGCTCCTTGTCAGGCCGCCATACCAGGATCTGATAGGTAGCAATCGTGACCGGTCTGATTTCCTTCCGGTCTCCGGTGTACTCACCGATTTCCTCGGCCGTCAGTTCCGTCTTGTCCAGGAGTTCGTCTATCCACTGGTGGACGGCGGCAACGTTGGTAGTCAGGATCAGCGTGTTGGCCGACACAATCTCCATGACCTTCATGCCTACAGCTGTCTTTCCGGCCCCGCACGGCATGACGACAGTCCCGAATCCGGTTCCCGGCCTGCCGGTCCCGTGGAACGCGCTCGCTGCCTCCAGTTGATAGTCGCGAACATGAAACTCACCGTTCGCCAGAGTCTGCTGACGCAGTGTGACCGGCAGCGGCTCCCCATCCACCAGCGGGGCCTCGTCCTTGACCGGGTATCCGAGCTCCATCAACTCCTGTTTGATGGTTCCGCGATCGTAGAGTTCTACGAGAAACCCCGCCCGATCGCCCATGTCAAACGGTATGAGGAAGCGACTGACGCGCTTGCTGGACATCAGTTCCTGTCGGATTGTGGAATCCGGGACGTCCAGGAAGAGCTGTCGTTCCCGTGGCGATGAGAGAAGGCAGATGGTCCCAAAGCGGGCGATCGTGTCCGTGATGAAGAACCGGATGTTGTCAGGCACCTCAAATCGCCCGTGGTCGGCAAGGATCTGCAGGATCTGATCCGAACCGATCCCGGCGGAGGCGGCGTTCCACAGAGACAGAGGAGACAGCCGGTAGGTGTGCATGTGTTCGGGACTCTTCTCGAGCTCGGCGAAAGCGCTGATCTCCGCCCGTGCCGCATCGAATCCCGGGTCGTGAACATCTACAAGGAGGCTTCCATCGCTCTGGATGATCACCGGAGTACCGGACGCTGTTGCCATAAGAGAGCTAGGATAGCGAAAACGCTTGGTGAGGTCTACGCGGGCTGGCTCGATTGCAGCGATTCCAGAGGGCAGGTAGCGCCATCTTCAGTCAGAGTTTCACGCAGAGCCCGTAAAGATCATTGTCCGTTGGTCTCAACTTCCCTGATATCCGCTCTGCACCCTCGGCGAGCTCTGCGTGAGCTCCTCTCCTATGGCGACTCCAGCTCCCCCAATGCGATCCAGGCCAGCAGACCAGCGCCGATGACCAGAGCATCCTCGTCCAAGTTAAATTGCGGGGAATGAACGGGGTGGGTGATCCCGCGGGCTTCGTTTCTTACGCCGAGGTTGCAGAAGCAGGACGGGCGAGCATTGGCGAAGTAGGCGAAGTCCTCTCCCCAGAGGGCAGGCGGGAGCTCTACCACGTTGTCTTTGCCGACGTATTGGATTGCCCGCAGGCGCGCCCGCTCGGTAAGTGCCGGATCATTGGAGAGCGATGGGTAGCCCCTTGCCATCCGGATCTCCGCCCTTCCGCCGAGCGAGTGTACGAGCTCGCGTGCGGTGTGTTCAATTCGCGCCACGGCATCGTCGCGCCATTTCGGGTCAAACGTCCGAAACGTACCGGCGAGCTCGACCGTGTTCGGGATGATATTGGCGGTCCCCGCCCCGTTGATGTAACCGAAGGAGAGAACGCTCGGTGCGATCGGATCCGAATTCCGGCTCACAACCTGCTGGAGCGCGACAACGAGGGTGCTCGCAATCGCCACCGGGTCAACTCCCTGATGCGGCTTGGCTGCATGCCCCCCCTGCCCGTGAACCGTGATGTACACATCGTCAACGCTTCCCATGAACAACCCGGGCCTGAAGCCGACCGTCCCAACCGGTAGCTCCGGGTTCACGTGCTGACCAATCACCGAGTCAACGGCAGGATTCTCGAGCACCCCGTCCGCAATCATGGCCGATGCACCTCCCGGCGCGCGTTCCTCGGCAGGCTGGATGATCAGTTTCACGTTACCGGGAAGCTCGGGCCCCAGCCCCTGCAGGATCTTACCGGCAGTCAGCAGGCTTGCGGCATGGCCATCATGCCCGCACGCGTGCATGACTCCAGCTGTTTGAGATCGATATTCGACCTCGCTCATCTCCTGAATCGCCAGCGCATCCATATCCGCCCGCAGGGCCACGGTCCGCCTCCTCCCGGTGCCTTCGATCGTCGCGACAATGCCATGCCCTCCCACACCCGTCTCGTGCGAAATCCCGGCCGTTTCGAGCTCGCCCGAGATGAACCGCGCCGTTTCGCTCTCTTCGAACGACAGCTCAGGGTTGCGATGCAGGTGCCGTCGAATTTCCACCGCCGAAGCGTGGAGCTCGGCGGCAGCGTCATGGATACGTTCTGATGTGATCATTGTGCGCTAAGTCTATGGCTGAGCCCCTTTCTCATCAAGGCATTAGAACTGCCGCGAAGAATGGGGATGGATCGAACCTATTTCCCGTCGGGGCCGTGAATTGCTGCCGTCGGTGCTGCATGGCGGCCCTTCGTCCAGAGCAAATCGCTCCAGGTGCAGGGTTTGTCAGTATTCCATCCCCGCGATGACAACTACGACGTGGTCAAAGATTGGATCTCATTGGGTGGTGATGAAAACACATACGGGTTCGTTCAGGGTGTGTTCAACGCTGACTGCATCAGTTGCCACAACAGCGAGAACTATGCCGGCAGCCGTCCGCTCGGCCGGCACCTTTCGCCTCCCGGTGCTACACCGGCTCCCAGCCGTCGCTCTCGGCGGAGCGGAGCAGGGCGTCCAATACCTTCATGTTTGCCAACGCGTCGGACGGTGGGGTGGGCACCGGGCCGCCGTTCCGCACCGCGCCTGCGAACGCCTTGAACATCTGTGCGTACTGGTCGGATGGCCCGCACATCAGTTCCCGAGTACCAACTCCGGTTTCCACAGTAACTTTCATGGGAACGTCCGGGTAGGCGTTGAAGGGGACGTTCACGACCAGAGAGCCGCCGGTGCCATACACAGCGAGCTTCTGTTGCGGGGCGATGTTCGTGGACACAGTGAAGACGCTCGTCGCGGATCCAAAATCGAGCATGCCTGAGGCGAGCACGTCCGTATCGAATTCCGGATGTCGTTCCAGGAGACTTATCGCCCGGTTTGGCTCCCCGCCAAGGAGAAATCGCGCCGACGAGACTGCGTAGCATCCGATGTCCAGGATAGCCCCACCGCCGTACTTGCGGATGTTCCGAATATTGGCCGGGTCCTGGAGATCATAGCCGAAGATCGTGTGAATCGTGCGTGGAGCCCCTATCTCGCCAATCTCAATCAGTTCCCTTGCACGGATCCACTGGGGATGGAAGCGGTACATGAACGCCTCCATGAGAACGATTCCCTTGGCCTCTGCGTACGCCACCGCATCCGCGGCCCGGTCGTGGTCAAGCTCCAGTGGCTTCTCGCACAAGACATGCTTCCCGGCGTCGGCGCACTTCTTGATCCATTCTCCGTGCATGTGATTGGGAAGCGGGATGTAGACCGCCTCAATCTCGTCGTCTGCCAGCAACTCATCGTACGAGCCATATCCTTTCTCGAGCTTCCACGCCGCAGCTGCTGCCTCCGCCCGTTCGAGTTTCCGTGACGCGACACCCTTCATCCGAACTTCGCTTAGTCCGCCAGCGGGAATCCGCACGCGACGATGGTAGTGGTCAGACACGCCGAGGATGCCCATGACGAGTGGTTTCATTGTGTTCTCCTCAATGAGTCAGTGATCTGTGATCAGGTCGATTTCAGTTCGACGCCGAGAAGAAGCTCCCGGTATCCAACATCAACCGACCTGGGGCCGGGCCGGGACGTGTCCCGGTCATGGTCGGCATGGTGACAGGGCAGAACCTTCTGTTCAAGTCGATTGGGCCATCGCCCCGACACCGCATGGATTCACCGCCGCTTTTGTGGGATCATGTCCACATGGAAACGGTGAAGATTCTTCCCGCCGGCTCGATTGGCCGGCAGTTTGTACCGGCCGAGTTCATTCCGGCCGATGACGACGAGTTCACGATTCGGAATCGGCAGTTCTCGCAGTCCGATAGAAAGTGGCGGCGTCTCGAACAGCACGAGCGGGAGATCCTCACTGCCAACGGCAACACGGCCGAGCGGTGGGATGACATCCAGGTCACCGACAAGTTCGACCCCGGTCAGATTCTGAACTCCACCTTCCGTGGCTTTGTCCGGATCGGCGCCGTCCAGAACCTGGTGCTCGAACATCACGATCTGCGCGTCCCTGTTGGGATCACCAACTGCCAGATCATCTCGAGCGATATTGGCGATCACGTCGCCCTCCACGGTGTTCGCTATCTGGCCCACTACATCGTGGGTGACCGCTCAATCATTACGAACATCGATGAAATGCACACGACCAACCATGCGAAGTTTGGCAACGGGATCATCAAGGACGGAGAAGACGAATCGATTCGGGTCACGCTGGATCTCGTCAACGAGGCGGGGACCCGAGCGGTCTGCGCGTTTGACGGCATGCTCCCGGCGGACGCCCGCCTCTGGACGAGATTTCGGGAGGACGAGGCTCTCCAGGCGGCACTGAAGGAGTTCACCCAGTCGCGGTTTGACTCACGTCGTGGCTACTACGGGACTGTAGGAGCGGAAAGCGTCATCAAGAATTGTGGCATAGTCAAAGATGCAAAGATCGGATCGCACGCGTACATCAAGGGTGCCAACAAGCTGAAGAATCTCACCATCAATTCGTCTGCAGACGAACCAACGCAGATAGGTGAGGGGGTTGAGCTTGTGAACGGCATTGTAGGAAGTGGGAGCCGGATCTTCTATGGATCCAAAGCGGTGCGCTTCGTACTGGGCAGCAACTGTGCGCTGAAGTACGGGGCACGACTCATTCACTCCTACATGGGCGACAACTCCACGGTCTCATGCTGCGAGTTGCTGAACAATCTCATCTTCCCGGCCCACGAGCAGCACCACAACAACTCCTTCCTCGTTGCCTCCCTGGTCATGGGCCAGAGCAACATTGCGGCGGGGGCAACAATCGGCTCAAATCACAACAGTCGGGCGAACGACAGCGAGATTCAGGCAGGTCGGGGATTCTGGCCCGGCCTGGCCACCAGCCTGAAGCATTCCTCCCGGTTCGCCTCATTCGTGCTGATCTCCAAGGGTGCATTCCCGGCGGAGCTGGATATTCGACTTCCGTTCTCGCTGGTGAGCAACAACGTTTCTGAAGATCGACTCGAGATCATGCCGGCATTCTGGTGGCTTCACAACATGTACGCGCTTGCTCGGAACAGCTGGAAGTTCAAGGCGCGTGACGCCCGCGTGGAGAAGAAGCAGAACATCGAGTTTGATGCGCTCGCTCCCGACACGGTCGAAGAGATCATCCTCGCCCGGGAACTCCTCGAGATTTGGACGGGAACGGCCGCGGAGGTGACCGCGCCGGGCGACACGGCCGGGATATCACGCGCCGGGCGGTCCAGTCGCGAGTATGCGAGCATCGGGCGCAGACTCCTGACCGGGCTTCCTGGGGAAGTGGATCGACTGATTGTCTTTGGTCAGGACGTTGAGAAGACGAACCGTGACGTCGTGATCCTGAAGCCCCGGCACGCCTACGAGGCCTATGGCCAGATGCTGCACCACTATGCCGCGGAGAACCTGCTCTCCTATCTTGAGGAGCATCCTGACCATGACTATGCCGAGATGTGCGAGCTGCTGCGTGGTTCGAGAGTGACCGAATGGATGAACCTGGGCGGACAGCTCGTGCCGGACGAAGAGATAGACACGCTTCGGGCGGACATCCGTTCCGGCGAGCTCTCCTCATGGGATGCCGTGCACGAGCGGTACGATCAGCTCTGGGAGCGCTACCTGATGCACAAACAACGTCACGCCTTCGCCGTGTACGTCCAACTCCTCGGGTCGGATGAGCCGGATCTCCCACAGTGGAGCGTCTTTCTTGATCAAGCGGTGGCCATTCAGGAACTCGTCCGCGATCGTGTCTATGAAAGTCGGGCGAAGGACTACGCCAATCCCTTCCGCCGGGCGACTTACCGAAACGATCAGGAGATGACTGCCGCCCTCGGGACCATCGACGACAACAGTTTCGTCCAACAGGTCCGAGGCGAGACCGAGGAGTTTGCGCGACGGGTTGATCGCATTCGGGCCAGGAGGTAGCGCATCAAGGCCCTTGGCTCGTCGCAGTGCTTCTGAAGTGTCTCAACGGAACGACGGTGAAAATCCGCAAGATAGTCGTCCAGTGATGGCGACGCACGAAACCGGTCTCGCTCCTCCGAGAAAGAGGATTCCGGGATTCCATGCATATTGCCGGTCAGTGCGAGGCTGCACTCCTCTTCAGAGAGATGGTCCTGCATCCGTTCGACGATCTCACGAGTCATCGGCGGCATGGCTTCCGGAGGCGATCCCGCCGGAGGCACGGCCACAACGTCGAAGATCTCCTTTCGTTTCTCCTCTCCCGCAATGGACGCAACACGCTCCGAAAGATTGCCTACGATTCCGTCAATCCCCACGATCGATGTGAAATACACGTAGACATCCGTATGGTCGGTCAAATAAGCGTAGCGGGCAAGGGCCAGAATGGCGTCAGGGGAGTTGTCACCGGTCGCAATGAGTTCGCTCAGGTAGGTCTTGATGACCGGCAGTTGCCACTCCTCTCCAGGATGGGAACTCACCAGGCAGTAGGCGAGGTAGTCGCGTACGGCCTGAACGGCATGCTCGGCGGCTTCCTCGTCAAACCCCCGGTTGCTGTAGTGCTCTCTGAGAAGGTGTTCCTGCATCCGCAAATCATAGACCAGGTTCCAGGTGAGCACAACGAGAAGAACAGTCGCATCCACGTCATGCCGGCTACTCGAGTTCATCTGCCGCCGGGGTGAATGTCCAGTGGAAGGTTGATGGCGAGGTCTTTCTGCGGGATGATTTCGGAGTTGGCACCATGCGGCACGGGGCCGACGACTACGGTACCTATCACGGAAGCCGCGGATCATTCGAGAGCGATCGGTAGTATCGGGGTGAACTCCAGACGGGATCGTCGGCGTCCGGGATCGTCTCGGTTTCTGATTCGATCCTGTCCACCGAGAAGCCCCTGGCCTCGTAGTTGGCGAGCGCGGCCGGGTGGTCTGAGGTGCATGTGTGGACGTATGCACGTTCAGTTCCGGTGATCTCCCACGCCCTTCGGACGGCCTGGGTGAGCAGGTGCGCGCCAAGACCCTGTCCCCAATGTGTCGCGTACACTCCAAAGTACATGATCTCAGCGACCACGCCGCGGCGCTGCAGTTCGAAGTAGCCAAACGGCGAGCCCGCTTTCAACCCAATCCACGTCTGGACCGACGGGTCGTTCACGTAGCGATCCCAATCGATATACTCCCATCCAAGTCGGCTGAACCACCGAAACGGCGTCCCGATCTCCATGAACAACGAATGGTTGAGCTGTGGATTAGGCGGCGACACCAGAACAACTTCAACGTCTTGATCGTTCACGAGTCGAGGGCGCAGCGCGGCCGGTGAGTCCATCACAAGGTGGGTCGTCGTGACCTTTTCCGTCATGGCCGGAGGCTACCGTGTCGCGCCAAAGGACCCTGTCAGCGAAGCATTGGCACTTTCGGCTCGTTTGCGGAGGATGGACTCCGTTGCATCGAGCATGCCGGACAGACAGTCGCACGCGAGGCGATAGTACACCGTGGTCCCGGACTTGCTGCTGTGGACGACGCCGGCGTTCTTGAGAACGGAAAGGTGTTTGGAGATCGTCGATGTGTCGGCGCCGATGAGTTCGGTGAGTTCACACACACAGTGCGGTTTCTGTCTGAGGGTTTCCACGATGAACAGTCGCGACGGATGACCAAGCGCCTTGAAGACGGCGGCCCGTGGGGCGAGCCACGCCTCCTGATTCGTGTTCATGCATTCTAAAGTTGGCGTTTTTGCCAAGAATGTCAACAGGCCGTTGACATCTCAACGGTTTATTGGCAAAATGGCCAAAAATGCGATAGGGAGTATGTCATGACGATACAGATCCTGGGCGGAGGGTGCCCAAACTGCCACGCGCTGGAACAGAATGCTCTTGAGGCTGCGCGAAGACTTGGAATCGAGGTGGACATTGAGAAGGTCACGGACGCCGACGAAATCGTTGAGATGGGTGTGCTCCGAACACCCGGGTATGCAATAGACGGCACCGTCCAGAAGTTCGGCAAGGTATTTCCGGCGGACGACATAGAGGAGTCCATCAAGGCGTTCACGAGCGAGTGACGAATGTGGCGCTCAGAAGAACCAGATTGCCACGGCGATGAACAACAGAACGCCGGCAGTGACGAACTTCGCCGTCGGCGCCTGATGCACAAACCATCGGTTGACCCGCTCGGATCGCAGACCGAGCAGTATCGCGACAAAGAGAATCACCACCGGCGTGACGAACGCGATGTTGTAGAGGCCGAGCGCCGACACCTCCGACCATGATGTTGAACCGGTTTGAACCATATATGCGAGCGTCGGCAGATAGAGTTGCCCCGTGCAGGCCAGTTCCACGAGAGATACCGTAAACGCTGCAACAGCGCTGCCTGCAACGAGTGATCCGCTCCGGACGCCGGACCGTATTGCGCCGTGGATGCGCTGTTTTGCACGGGTCGGCAGTTGAAGCATGACCCTCGACGTATCGCCTCGTCTGAGGAGCAGCGCATCACGGAACGAGAGCCCTGCGAATACGATTGCCGCCACGGTCACCAGTACTCGCATGATCGTCCGTATCGACTGGATGAGAGTGGTCTGTCTGAGCACGACCAGGGCGCCGAATCCGAGCAGGAAGTACGTGACGAAAATGGTCCCCGTGTAGACGATGCCGATTATCAGGATATCTCGCCGGCTACGGCCGAGCATGGTCAGCATGGAAATGAGGAAGAGCAGGGTGGTGAAAGCGCACGGGTTTATTCCGTCGGCGAGACCCGCGAGCATGACCGGAAGGAGGCGAAGGCCCTCGGTCACTGATGGGATGAGGCTCCATTTCCGGGGAGGTGACGAACCGTCCATGGTCGGCGGAACCTGAGCGCGGAAACCTCCGGAATCCGCATAGTACGCAAGTTCTTCCACGACTCCACTGCCGACGGCGTCTCTTCCCTGGTAGGCATTGTTCCCTATGAAGAGGACGGGAAATGTTCGAAACGGTCGGCCTGCCTCCGCAAGCCGTTCTGCACACCGCTCGTACTCTATCGGTTTCAGGATGTCGAAGGCGGCAACCTCAATCGTCACTTCAAATTGAGTTTCCATTTCCGGGACGGTCTTGGATACAAACACGTCGCAGTGAGAGCATCCGATCTCGCCGAAGTAGCTCATGGCTATCGGCGCCGCGCCAACTTCCTGCCCGCCGGCCAGAGAAGTGAGTAGAACCAGTGCCGCAAGGAGGATGGTCCTTTTCCGCGCCGCGAACTGTCGTGTACTCATGATGCCTCCATCTGCGACGCATGATCCTTGCAACGATTATTTGGCAGAATAGCCACAAATGCGGAGATGGGCAAGTTGACGTTCACAGACGGCGTTCACAGATTCCTGACGAGCCAGGCCACGGGCTTGACAAGTTTCTGATTATTGGCTAAATTGCCAACAAACCACCAATATCGGGAGACGATCTGAGATGGATGCGCGGCCTGAAATGAAGCGGCTGCTCGGTGCGGCCCTCTCCGGCTTCTGGGGAGAGAAGAAGAATCGCCTTCTGGTGTTGCTCGCGGCGGTGTTTGTGATCGCCTTCTTTGTTCCGTGGGGGGCGCCGCGGGTGTCCGCTGCTGTCAATGAAGCATTCCTCATGCTTGGCGAGTATGCTCGGGACCACGTGTTGCTCTGTCTGGTGCCGGCGTTCTTCATTGCAGGTGCGATTACCCTTTTTCTGGATCAGCAGGCGGTTATCAAGTACCTCGGCCCTGATGCTCCCAAGCTTGTCGCCTATGGAGTGGCATCGGTGTCCGGGACGATCCTCGCTGTCTGCTCGTGCACTGTCCTGCCGCTGTTCAAGGGTATCTACAAGAAAGGCGCAGGGCTTGGCCCGGCCGTGAGCTTCCTCTACTCCGGGCCGGCCATCAACATCCTGGCGATCATTCTCACCGCGAAGGTACTCGGCGTGCAGCTCGGTGTGGCGCGCGCGGTTGGGGCCATTGTGTTTGCTTTCGTGATTGGCCTGATGATGCAACTCATCTTTCGGCGCGAGGACGAAGACCGCACCACCAATGCCGCAATGTTCCGTTCGTTTGACGATGAGGGTGGCAGGTCGCTCGGCCAGATGGTGATCTACATGGCCTCCATGGTGGGGATCCTCATTTTCGTGAACTGGGCGCCCTCGGGAGGGTCCGTTGCGTGGTGGGATTTCCTCTACCGTTGGAAGTACGCGATTGTCGGCGGATTTGGCGTTATCCTCATTTACTCGCTGGTGCGCTGGTTCAAGCGGAGCGAGCTGCGGGATTGGGTGCGTGCCACTCGGGACTTTGCGGTTCAGATTCTACCGCTTCTCTTTGGCGGCGTTCTTGTCGCCGGCTTTCTCCTGGGTCGGCCCGGCCACATGGCTCTCATCCCCGAGCGGTGGATTGCCGGGCTGGTCGGCTCCAATTCCCTCGGCAGCAATCTGATCGCCTCCGTGGCCGGGGCGCTCATGTACTTCGCCACCCTCACCGAGGTGCCTATCATGCAGGGACTGATCGGTGCCGGAATGGAGCAGGGCCCGGCGCTTGCCCTCCTGCTCGCGGGCCCGTCTCTGTCGCTTCCGTCGCTGTTGGTGATTGGCGGCGAGTTGGGTGTGAAGAAGACTCTCGTATATGTCTCTCTGGTCATCGTGCTCTCAACCGCGGCCGGCATGTTCTACGGCAGCATTGTGTAGGGCACCCGCGTGCCGATAATGAATGATATCATTGAGTTGAGGTTGAACGATGAACACAGCTGATTTCAAGGCACATCACATGAATATCTCCGCCGAGGACGTCGCGGGGAATAACGGGGTCGGGCGGTACATTCTCCTGCCCGGCTCGGACGGGCGCGCGGCGAGCATTGCGGAGCACTTCTCAAATGGATGGGTCAAGGAGCACTCCAGGCGCCACAACTTCTATGCCGGAACGCTCGATCTGGAAGGCGAACCCGTTGACGTTGCCGTAGTTGCCACGGGTATGGGTTGCCCGAGCGTGGACATCATCGTGAACGAACTGATCCGCCTGGGCGCGCGCCGGCTGCTCCGTGTTGGAACGGCAGGTTCGCTGCAACCGGGGCGCATTCCCATTGGGTCAATCGTGGTCGCATCAGCGGCGGTTCGGGACGAGGGCGCCTCGCGGCTCTACATGCCCGCGGAGGTCCCGGCACTGGCATCGCCCGAGATGGTTGCGGCGGCCAACAGAGCGTGTGAGGTGTGCAGCGTGGAGTACGGGTTTACCGGCATCGTGCACACAAAAGACTCACTCTATGCGCGCGAGTTGCGGGCCGGCCCTCGCGTTGAAGAGAACAAGCGATTCATGGAGCAACTCACTTCGTGCGGTGTCCTCGCTTCGGAGATGGAGACCGCGATGCTCTTCACCCTCGCTCAGGTCTACAGCCAGGAGTTCCGAGCGGCCGGCGAAGGGTTGGAAGTAGAAGCCGGCACTATTCTGGGCATCATCGGTGATGAAACCGCATTCGGGACTGAAGAGCAGGCGGCGAGCACGACCGAGTTGTCCGTGAACGTGGGCCTGGAAACAATCCGGCAGCGGGCGCGCGTTGAGCGCGCCGGGAGTTGAGTCCGCGCGGGGACTCCGGCAGTGGCTACTGAAATCGACTTAAGACCGAGATCATCTCCGGAACACCCTCGGCCCACGACCTTGTGATCTCCCCCTGGCGTGTCCACACGATGATTTCCGGGAAGAGGAAGATGGAATCCCCGGGTGCCGTGGCCTGCTCCAGAACCCTGCCGGCGTTGGCTACGCTCGGCAAACTGGCAAGGTGTTCATTTGAGGAGACGAGCGCCCACGACCATCCTTCAACCGACGCGGGCGTCAACTGACCTCCCGCCATTTTTTCGGCAACGGCCGCGAGGGCGCCCTTCTGCCGGTGCTGGAGCATGAGTTCCGGTCCGGCAGTCTTCCGACCCACGATGAGGAGCGAATAGGTGTGTCCTATTCGACGTTGCTGCATGTTGTCCGGGCCTTGATAGTGATATTCGGCAACGCCGCACATGGAGCCGTTGACAGTTCCTGCAGCGGCCTGGTTGATCTTATGTGAACCGGAGGGTCGTGTGGCAAACAATGTCGGCTCGAGCAGGGCCCCAAGCGTACCTATTGCGGCCTGCGTGTCGCCGTCCTCGTCCCACCCGAGACGTTTGGCGACGATGCTCAGCCCCCCGCGGTTTCTGATCTTCTTGACAATCAGGATGACAATACCGGTGACCATTCCAACCGGGACGAGGACAAGAATCACGAGAAAGACAATGGAGGTTATGTCGGCGTTCATGGTGGCCACGAGTATAGCATCTATTCTTTCAGATACTTGAACCATTTGCGGTCAACGGCGGTCTCCAGATCGACCTTGAAATGCCTGGCGAGGAGCACGACAAGCGAGAAGGTGTCGGCAACCTCGTCTTCAAACTGCCGACGGATTTCTTCGGGCGAGAAGCCCTTCTGACGCGCGCGATTGGACATCATGAGGAACTTCTGCGTGAGTTCACCGAGCTCTTCCTGAAGCTTGAACACGTACCAGTCATCGTCCCGGGTGATGTTGATTTCCTGTGCATATCGATTTGCCACCGCCTCGATCTGTTCGGCCATCTCGTTGAGTGTCATACATGCTCCTTCGTGAACTGTGCGTTGTAGAGCTCGCTGTACAGACCCCCCTGGGCCATCAGTTCATCGTGACTTCCCCTCCCGACGATACCGTCATCGGTGAGCACGACAATCTCGTCCGCGTTCCGGATGGTGGACAGGCGATGGGCGATGACCACGGTCGTGCGGCCGGCAGAGAGCTCGGTGAGGGCTTCCTGGATCTTCGCCTCCGTCTCGTTGTCAAGCGAGGCGGTTGCCTCATCGAGCAGGAGTATGGGCGGGTTCATAAGGAACGCCCTGGCAATGGCCAAACGCTGCTTCTGTCCGCCTGAGAG